>DATNKQ010000392.1:0-5037 GCA_035603315.1 Thermoanaerobaculia bacterium | reverse complement strand
CGCCCGGCCCGTAGGCGACCGCGCCGCCGCCCGCCGCCGCCGCCAGGGCGTCGAACTCCGCGAACCAGCCGGTCAAGACGGGGCGCAGCGCGCAGCCTGCCGGGAAGCGCAGGAAGCAGTTGCCCTCCCCGAGCTGACAGTACTTGTAGCCGCCGCCGACGATGAAGGCGTCCTCCAGCCCCAGGGGACCGAGCGGGAAGGGCAGGACGTTGAGGGCGTGGTAGGCGTCGACGAGGATCTCGGCGCCGGCGCGGCGGCAGGCCGCCGCCGCCTCGCCCAGGCCGGGGACGACCATGGCGCTGGCGAAGAAGACTGCGGAGACGAGGACCGCCGCGGTGCGGTCGTCGACCGCCTCCGCCAGCCGCAGGGCGACAGCGTCTGCAGGGTGGGCGGGGATTTTCACCACCTCGATGCCCTCCTCCGCCAGGCGGTCGAGCTGGCGGCGAAGGGTGTGGAACTCGCCGTCCGTCGTCACCAGCCGCGGCCGCACGCGGAGCGGCAGGGCGGAGAGGAAGCGGATCACCAGGTCGTGGGTGTTGGGGGCCAGCGAGTAGAGGCCGCCGCTGTCCTCCATCAGGCGCGCGAAGCCGCGGCGCACGTCCTCGGCGCGGGCGAAGGCGCGCTCCCACTTGCCGTCGACCTCCTCGGCGGCATCGGTCCAGGCGCGGACCTGGCCGTCGAACGAGCGATCCGGCCAGGCCTGGTGCGAGTGCCCGGTGAGCAGCAGGCGCTCCGCCACCCGGAAGCGCGAGTAGGAGGGCGCCAGGGCGTTGGGGCTGGCGTAGAGCTCGGCCGGCCGCACGGCTAGAGTCAGGGGTCCCGTCACAGCCGCGGGCGGATGGCCCAGAGGTCGGGGAAGAGCGGCTTGAAGAGCGTCGATTTCAGGTAGTCGGCGCCGGTGGAGCCGCCGGTGCCGCGCAGGGTGCCGATGGTGCGCTCGACCATCTTGACGTGGCGGTAGCGCCACTCCTGGAGCCCCTCGTCGAGGTCGACCAGGCGCTCGCAGAGGTCGCGGGTGGCGGGGTCGCGGTGGTAGATGTCGACCAGCAGGTGCTGCACCTCCGGGTCCTCCCGCGGCGGCTGGGAGAGGTCGCGCGCCAGGGCCGGCGGCGGCACCGGGTAGCCCTTCCCCGCCAGGTAGCGGAGGAACGAGTCCCACAGGCTCGGCCGCTCGAGGAGCCTCTGCAGGCGGCCCTCCTGCGGCTCGTAGCGCCGCAGGAGGGCCGGGTTGCGGGCGCCGAGCGCGAACTCGACCTCGCGGAACTGCAGCGACTCGAAGCCGCTGGCGGTCTCCAGGCGGGCGCGGAAGGTGAGGAAGGAGACCGGCGTCATGGTCTCCAGGATGTCGACCTGGGCTACCAGGATCTTGAAGGTGGTGAGGATCCGCTTGAAGGTGGCGAGGGCGGTGGGCGCGTCGCCGCCTTCGAGCGCGCCCTGGACGTGGGCCACCTCGTGGAGCACCAGCTTGAACCAGAGCTCGTAGACCTGGTGGATGGTGATGAAGAGCATCTCGTCGTGCTCGGGCCCCACCTGCTGCAGGCTCAGCAGCTCGTCCAGCTTCAGGTAACCGCCGTAGGTCTGCGCCACCGGATCTCCTTGCCCGTCGGGCCGAACGATACACTACGGGCCATGAAGAAGATCAGCCGCGAGGACGCCCTGGAGTACCACTCGCACGGCCGCAAGGGGAAGATCCAGGTCGTCCCCACCAAGCCCACCGCTACCCAGCGGGACCTCTCCCTCGCCTACAGCCCGGGGGTGGCCTATCCCTGCAAGGAGATCGAGCGCGACCCCCTGACGGCCTACCAGTACACCGCCAAGGGGAACCTCGTGGGGGTGATCAGCAACGGCACGGCAGTCCTCGGGTTGGGCAACATCGGCGCCCTCGCCGGCAAGCCGGTGATGGAGGGCAAGGGGGTGCTCTTCAAGCGCTTCGCCGACATCGACGTCTTCGATCTCGAGCTGGCGACCGAGGACCCCGAGGAGTTCATCCGCGCCGTCAAGCTCCTCGAGCCGACCTTCGGCGGCATCAACCTCGAGGACATCAAAGCGCCGGAGTGCTTCGAGATCGAGCGCCGGCTGAAGGCGGAGATGAGCATCCCGGTCTTCCACGACGACCAGCACGGCACTGCCATCATCTCCGGCGCCGCGCTCCTGAACGCCTGCCGGCTGACCGGCCGCCAGCTGGCGGATGCCCGCATCGTCTTCTCGGGCGCCGGCGCGGCGGCGCTTTCCTGCGCCCGGCTCTACGTCGAGCTCGGCGCCCGCCGCGAGAACATCGTCCTCTGCGACCGCCACGGGGTCATCCACCGCGGCCGGCAGGAGGGCATGGACCGCTACAAGGCCGAGTTCGCCGCCGACTCCCAGGCGCGCACCCTGGCCGAGGCGCTGGTGGGGGCCGACGTCTTCATCGGCCTCTCGGTCGGCGGCGTCGTCAGCGCCGAGATGGTCCGCGGCATGGCCGCCGACCCCATCGTCTTCGCCATGGCCAACCCCGACCCCGAGATCGCCTACGAGGAGGCGCGGGGGGCGCGCCCCGACGCCGTCGTGGCGACCGGCCGGAGCGACTATCCGAACCAGGTCAACAACGTCCTCGGCTTCCCCTTCCTCTTCCGCGGCGCCCTCGACGTGCGGGCCACCGACATCAACGGCGCCATGAAGCTCGCGGCAGTCCGGGCGCTCGCCGAGTTGGCGCGCGAGGACGTGCCGGACGGCGTGCTCAAGGCCTACGGCCTGGACCGCCTGCGCTTCGGCCGCGAGTACCTGATCCCCAAGCCGCTCGACTACCGGGTGCTCCTGCGGGTGCCGCCGGCGGTCGCCCGGGCGGCCATGGAGAGCGGGGTGGCGCGCGTCCCGATCGCCGACTTCGACGCCTACGGCCGGCGCCTGGAGACTCTCATCTCCCGCCGCCTCGAGCTCATGCGCGGCATCCTCGACCGCGCCAGGCGCGACCCCAAGCGGGTGGTCTTCCCCGAGGGCGAGCACGAGAAGATCCTGCGCGCGGCGAAGATCCTCGTCGAGGAGGGGATCGCCCACCCCATCCTCCTCGCCCGCCGCGAAGTGATCGCCGCCCGGCTGGCCGAGCTCGACCTCAAGGAGGATCGCCTGACCATCCTCCACAACGAGAGCTCGGACAAGTTCGAGCCCTACGCCCGGCGCTTCCACGAGCTGCGCCGGCGCGACGGCGTCACCCTGGTCGACGCGCTCAAGCGGATGCGCCAGCGCAACTACTTCGGCACCATGATGGTGGAGGAGGGAGACGCCGACGGGCTCATCTCGGGGATCACCCAGTCCTACCCCGACACCATCCGCCCCGCTCTCCAGATCATCGCCACCCGGCCGGGGGTGAAGCGGGTCTCGGGAGCCTACATCCTCATCCTCGAGGACCGCGTCTTCTTCTTGGCCGACACCACCGTCAACATCGATCCCGGTCCCGAGGAGCTGGCCGAGATCGCCCTCCTGACCGTCGAGTTCGTGCGCCGCTTCGGCATCGTGCCGCGGGTGGCCATGCTGTCGTTCTCCAACTTCGGCTCCAACCAGCACCCGTCCGCCCGCAAGGTGCGGCGGTCGGTCGACCTGATCCGCCAGCGCGACCCCGAGCTCGAGGTGGACGGCGAGATGCAGGCCGACACCGCGGTCCTCGAATCGATCCTCCAGGAGAGCTATCCCTGGAGCCGCCTGAAGGAGCCCGCCAACGTCCTCATCTTCCCCGAGCTGCAATCGGCCAACATCGCCTACAAGCTGATCTGGCGGCTCGCCAGGTCGGAGGCCGTGGGGCCGATCCTCCTCGGCATGGGGAAGCCGGTGCACGTCCTCCAGGGGGGCGTCGAGGTGACCGACATCGTCAACATGGCGGCCCTCTGCGTCGTCGACGCCCAGGAGCGCGAGCGCAACGAGCGCGGCGAGCGGAGCGGGGCCGATTCGGGTTAGAATTGTCAGAACAGGCTCCAGACTCCCCAATTTGGCAAAACCGGGGTCCCCGCGACCCCAAAGAGCTGCAAGGAGGTAATCGACATGAAGCGCGTCCCATCGATTCTTCTCGGTCTCGTCCTGCTGGCCGCCCTCCTGGTCCCGGCCCTGGCCAGCGCCAAGGCCGGCGCTAGCAACAAGCCCCGGGTCGCCGTCCTCGAGTTCAAGAACAAGGCGGACAACCAGTGGTGGTGGCACGGCGGCGCCGCGGCGGCGCAGGACGTCTTCGTCACCGAGCTGGTGAAGAGCGGCAAGTTCCGGGTCGTCGAGCGCGAGCAGCTCGAGGCGCTGATGAAGGAGAAGGGCCTGACGCTGTCGGGCGACGTCGACCCGCGGACCGCCATCAAGGTCGGCAAGCTCCTGGGCGTCAACTACCTGCTGACCGGCGCGGTGACCGAGTACGGCTCGAGCGACGCCGGCGCCCATGGCGGCAGCTTCCGCGGCCTGCCGAGCTTCGGCGTGCACAAGAAGACCTTCGTCGCCGCCCTGAACGCCCGCCTGATCGACACCTCGACCGGCGAGGTGGTGTGGGCGGACGAGGCGCGCTCCGAGGACAGCCACGCCAACGTGGACGTCGGCGGCTTCGGCGGCGGCGTGTCGAACGACGACCGCATGTTCGACAAGGTGATGAAGCCCTGCATCCAGCAGCTCACCGCCAGTCTCAAGGCGGCCGATCTCTAGAGCGCCCTGCTGTCCAGGTGAAACGAGAGGACCCGGCGACCCTGGGGTTGCCGGGTCCTCTCTGCATTTTCACCTCTGCTTGTTCAGCGCCGCTGGTACGAAATCTGCACAAAAAACGGGCTGAGGGCGGAGGCGTCGCCGAAGTGGAAAAGACATCCGAGGAAAGTAGAGCACCGACCGAGGTCGGCGAAACCGCTCTTCCCCTTCTGGAGAAGATGGAGAGGGTCATTACCGATGTCACCGGTCTCAAGAGGAAGCTGGCGCCTCCCCTCGTGCCCTCGGTCTCAGGGCCTGACTCTCAATCCTAGGGCTTGAAGGTCACCCGCACCATCGTCCACATCTTGACCCGCACGCCGTCCTTGGTGGCGGGGTGGAAGGAGGCGCGGCGGG
>DATNKQ010000438.1:0-2613 GCA_035603315.1 Thermoanaerobaculia bacterium | reverse complement strand
CGACCAGGAGCAGGGCTAAAGGCAGGGCGCGATAGAGTCGCATCGGTTCTCCTCCGCGAAGATCGGGTTCTACGCTGGGCCTTGACCTGCGAGAGTGTAGCCGAATTCCCTCCGGCAACCCCGGCCGGGACGCGCCGTACCAGTTGCCGGGATGGACGGGATGACCGACGCCGAGCTGGTGACCAAGGCCCTCGCCGGATCGCAGCGCGCCTTCCGCGAGCTGCTGGCGCGCTTCGAGCGGCCGGTCTATGGTCTGATCGTGCGCATGGTCCGCGAGCCCGCCGTCGCCGAGGAGCTGGCGCAGGACGTCTTCGTGAAGGCGTTCCGCAGCCTGGAGACCTACGACCCCCAGCGCAAGCTGTCGAGCTGGCTGTTCAAGATCGCCCATAACGCCACCGTCGACCACTTGCGGCGAGGCGCCGTCGACACCGTGCCGCTGCAATCGGGAGGCGACGACGGGGGAGACCTGGCCGCCGTCCTCGCCGACGGCGCGGCGGAGAGCCCGGAAGCGGCGGCCGAGCGCCACGAGATGGCGCGCGCCCTGGAGCGGGCCATCGCCCGCCTGCGCCCCGAGTACCGCGAGGCCGTCGTCCTGCGCTACCAGGAAGGGCTCTCGTACGAGGAGATCAGCGACGCCATGGAGCTGCCGATCGGCACCATCAAGACCAACCTCCACCGGGCCCGCAAGGAGATGGCGGTGGCGATGGCCGCCCTCGGCTGGGGGCCGGGCGAAGGGGACCGTCCCCAGCCGGCGGAGCGGGCGGAAACCATCCGCCTGGAGACCTCGTAGGGTCGGTTGAGAAGGGACCGGTATGAATCGTCAACCTCACACGCCGTTCACCCGCTGGCTCGCCGCCGAGGGGGAAGAGCGCGAGGCCGAGGCCGAGGAAGCCCTGATCGAGCTTTTCGGCGCTCTCGAGCGGCCGGCGCCATCCGCCGCCTTCGCCGAGCGCGTGATGCTGGCGGCCGCACCCCTCGGCGCCGACTTGCGGGTCCCCTTGGCCGCCGCCTGGGGACGGCTCGCCCTGGCGCTCGGCCTGGTCGCCAGCGCGCTCTCCCTGCCGCTCGCCTCGGCCACCCTGCGGGCGCTGATCGTCCGGGTGAGCCTGGCCGAGCTGGCCGCCGTGCCCATCCGGCTGCTGGCGGAGCTCGGCGGCTGGCTGGCGGAAGGCGCCGGCCTCTGGCGCCACCTGCAGGCCTTCCACCGTACGCTTCAGATCCCGCTCGAAACTCCGGCCGTGGCCATCGCCGTGGGAGGATGCCTCCTGGTGTCGGCCATCGCCTTCCGCTTTCTCCATGACCTCGTCGAACGCGAGAGGAGCTGGTCCTATGTCGATTCCATCCAACGCCCATGACCGCTGGCCTTCAGGCCGGAGCGCCGCGCGGCGGCGGGCGATTTTCTTCGCCCTGCTGATCGCGGGGCTCGCCGCGGTCCTGCTGGCGCCAGCCTCCGCGGCCTCCGCCCAGACGGCCGGCGCGGCTGCCGATTCCGCGGGGCTGCGGCGGACCCTCGACCGGCTCTACGAGGTCCTACCGGTCAAGAACGGGGTCATCCTGCGGCCGCGCGCCGAGCGCTTGGGAGTGCGCTCGATCGAGGTGAGCGGCGACACCGTGGCCGTCAACGGCGAGCGGGTGAGCGCCGCCGTGCTGCGCGCCTGGCTGGGAGAGGAGCAGGCCGACCCCATCCTTTCGTTGAGCCGTCTCGATCCGCCGGCGCGCCGGGCGCTCTTTGGTCTGCCGCTGGAGAGCGGAGCGCCGGGCACCGCCGGGACGCCGGCTCCGCCCGCGCCGGCCGAGCGCCCGCGGGCGCTCCCCGGCGCCGGAGCCGGTCCCGCCGAGTCGGCGGAGTCATCCGAGGGATCGGAGTCAGCCGACGGATCCGACAGGTCCGCGATACCGGTGCCGCCCGTTCCGCCGTCCGCGCCGGCGCCGCCATCACCTCCTACCGTCACCACCGGCCCCCGGGTCAAGGTGGCGGGCGGCGTGACCGTCGAGCCCGGCGAGGTGGCCGAGGACGTGACGGCGATCGGCGGGCCGGTGCGCGTCAAGGGCGAGGTGATCGGCGACGCCCTGGCGGTCGGCGGCTCGGCCTGGATCGACGGCCGGGTGGGGGGCGGGGTGACCGCCGTCGGCGGCTCCGTCCATCTGGGTCCGAAGGCGGAGGTGATGGGCGATGTCACCAGCGTCTGGGGCCACGTCGACAGCGCCAAAGGCGCCAGGATCCACGGCTCGACCTCCGAGGTCACCGGCCTCTCCGGCCGCGGTCACGGCGTTCACTTCGATCCCGACATCGGCTTCGGCTGGTGGCCCTTCTTCGGCGCCGCCCGGCTGTTCTCGACGCTCCTCGGGATCTTCGTGCTCGGCCTCCTCGTCTGCTTGGTGATGATGGTCGCCCGCCCGACCCTCGAGCGGCTGGAGCGCCGGCTGGCCGCGGAGCCCTGGAAGGCTGCCGGGGTGGGGCTCGCGGCCCTCTTCGCCTTCGGTCCGCTGCTCCTCGTCGTCACCATCCTGTTGGTCGTCACCATCATCGGCTGCCTGCTGGTGCCGCTGCTCTACGTCTTTCTCATCCCGGCCGTCGTCGTGGTCATCCTCGTCGGCTACACCGCCGCGGCC
>DATNKQ010000414.1:0-4819 GCA_035603315.1 Thermoanaerobaculia bacterium | reverse complement strand
ATCCGGTCTTCTACTTGGCCGGCGGACCGGGCGTCGGCGCCATTACCGAGGCCCCCTACCTGGCGACGACTTTCGGCCCGCTGCTGGCGAAGCGCGACCTCGTGCTGGTCGACCAGCGGGGCACCGGCGGCTCGAACCCCTTGGACTGCGACCTCGGGGTCGGCCTGCTGCCCAAACCGGTGCCGGCGGCGTCCGTCCTCGCCTGCCGGCGCGAGCTGGAGAAGAAGGCCGACCTGCGGCTCTACACGACGGGCCTGGCGATGGACGACCTCGACGAGGTGCGGGCCGCGCTCGGCTATGCGGCGATCGATCTCCTCGGCGACTCCTACGGCACCCTGGCGGCGCAGGACTACCTGCGCCGCCACGGCGAGCACGTCCGCGCGGCGATCCTCGAGGGGGTGGTTCCGCCCGATCCCGCCGCCTACCTGGCCTACGCGGAGGACGCCGAGCGCGCCCTCGCCGCCGTCCTCGCGGCCTGCGCCGCCGACAAGAGCTGCCACGCGGCCTTCCCCGATCCGCGCGAGGAGCTGGCGGCCGTCCTGCGGGGCCTGGCCCGGCGCCCCGCCGGCGTCGAGGTCGTGGAGGAAGGCCGGCGGGTGGGAAAGATCGTCTTCACCCGCGACCTCTTCGCCGCCACCCTCCGCGGCCGCCTCTACTCGGCGCGGGCCGCCGTGCGCATCCCGCGCGCCCTCCACCAGGCCATCCGCGGCGACTACGCCGACATGGCGCACGCCGCCTGGACGATGGAGCATGCGGGCGGGCAGGGCCTGAGCGAGGGGCTGCTGCTCGCCGTGAGCTGCAGCGAGTCGCTCGCCTTCCTCGATCCTGCCGAGGTCGTGCGGCGCTCGGCGCGCACCTTCCTCGGCCCCTGGCCCGTCCTCCATCGCCTCGACGCCTGCAGGGGATGGCCGCGGGCGGCGGTGCCGACAGACTTTACGAAGCCGCTGGTCTCGGCCGTGCCGGCCCTCCTCCTCTCGGGCGAGTGGGACCCGGTGACGCCGCCGTCGGGAGGCGAGCGGGTGAGCCGCGGCTTCGCCAACGGCCTGCATCTCACGGTCCGCGCTGCCGGCCACTCCTTCGACGACCCCTGCACGGCCGGCATCCTCGCAGCCTTCCTCGACGCCGCCACCGTCCGCGGCCTCGACACCTCCTGCCTGGCGCGCCGCCCGCCGCCGGTCTTCCCGATCGACCCTTGACGATCGTTTGTTATCTTGGTACCATTCTACCTCGGGAGGACGCCATGAAGAACGGGCGCGAAGAGGTGGAGAGCGGGCCGATCGTCGTCGAGCGGGTGCAGACGGGCGTGCGGATGGAGAAGCGGCTCCTGAAGGTGCTGAAGGCCTTCGCGGAGCTCAAGGACCTCTCGCTCGGCGACCTCCTCGAGGGGATCGTCCTCCACGCCTTCGAAGGCAAGTGCCCGTTCGGCGAGGAGTCGCTGCAGAAGATCGCCGAGCTGAAAGGCATCTACCAGCTCGACCTGGACGCGAGCGCCAGCCATCTCCTGACCGAGGAGCCGCCGCGCAAGCGGAAAGCCCGCGCATGACGGATCAAGACTTCCTCGCCGCCTTCGAGGCCTGCGCCCTGCCCAACGAGGGCTTCCACCACCGCGACCACGTCCGCGTCGCCTGGCTCTACCTCCAGTCGAATCCCCTGCCGGTGGCCCTGAACCGGTTCTGCGAGAGCTTGACTCGTTTCGCCGTCGCCCACGGCAAGCCCGACCTCTACCACGAGACCATCACCTGGTCGTTCGTCTTCCTCATCCACGAGCGCATCGGGCGTAACGGCGCCTCGACGACCTGGGAGGAGTTCGCCGCCGAGAACCCCGACCTCCTCACCTGGAAGCCGTCCATCCTCGGCCGGTACTACAAGGAGGAGACCCTGCGCTCGGAGCTGGCGAAGAAGACCTTCCTGATGCCGGACCGGGTGGAGGAGCTGGCGGTTCGGTAGGTGGCGCCGGAGGAATGGAGCAGCCCGCCCGGCGTGTTCTGGATGTCCGTGCCGAGGGGCGCATTGTTCTGCCCCACCCGGCAGATTTTTATGTAGGGGCGGGGCTCGTCCCCGCCCGGGTGGGCGGCAGTTGGGCAGGAGGGGGAGGGCAGCCCCAAGAAGGGGCACCCCTCCCCGATGAAGGGGTAGGGGTCCCCAATGAAGGTGCACCCCTACCCCAACAGGGGGTACCCCTGCCCCAACGAGGAGCACCCCTACCCCAAGAAGGGGTACCCCTGCCCCAACCGGGGGCACCCCTCCCCCAAGAAGGGGCACCCCTATCCCAAGAAGGGGGAGGCCTCCCCCAAGCAGGGCAGGCCTTGCCCCGCCGGAAAATCCGAAAAGGATCACTCCCGCCGATGTGGAGCGCGGTTTTTCCGAAAAGGAACGCCCCCGCCGCCCGGGAGCGCAGAATTCCCGTCCGGGGCGAGGAAATCCGGGAAAGGATCACTCCCGCCGGCGCGGAGCACTAATTTTCCGAAAAGGATCGCCCCCGCCGCCCGGGAGCGGGGAATTCCCGTCGGGGGCGCGGAAATCCGGAAAAGGGTCACCCCCAAGGTTTCGGCGCGCTCCCATCTCGTTCGGGACGAGAAACTTCGGGCGGGGATCACGAAAGTGGCCCTGGCGGCTGGGAATCCGGTGAGGATGGGTACCCGTGCAGACTGCGCGGTCCCATAGAGCTCTCGGGACGGAAAAGCGCGACTGGAGGGCGAAACGCCGCGTCCCCGCTCGCAAAACGTCTACGGCCCCGTGGGCAAGGGAAGACGGGTAGCGCGCTGGAAGAGCTGGCTAGGGAGTTCGCAGCGCCCGCGCAAACGACCCGAAAGGATAACTATCCACCCCCGAGCTTAGAGCACTTCTGCAATAAGGTTGCGCCGCTCAAGGCGCGGTCCTACGATGAATGACCGTGCTGAATCGGGGAGGGTGGGTCCTGCAGGGGAGTGAAGGGCTTGGTCAGGTAGTCGTCCTCCGTGGACCGCGTGCTGCCGCGATGAACGTTCCGGCGTCAGCGAGCGAGAGACCGGACGGCCCCGGGGCCCCTGCAGGGGCCAGGGCGCCGCCGCTGGGCTAGGCGCGCCTCGCCTTGTTCCGCTTCAGTGGCCGGCTCTGCGGCGTGCCCGCCGCTTGCTCCAAGCAGTTCGTGCATCTCGACGCCGTCACCCGCGTGCCGCTCGCACCGCCACACCTGCTGGGCGTCACACAGCCGGCGACCGGCAAGGCGCGGTCCATCCTCGACGTCGGGGTGCCGGTGCTGGCCGGACAGCTCCGCACCCTGCTGGTGGGCATGGGCCTCGACCTGATAGATGCCACCGCCCTGAGCGCGGCGCGCGGGCTGGTGGCGCTGCTGGCCGACCTGGCACTCGCCGCCTTCGCGGTGAGCTGGAGGCTGCCGCGGCGCCTGGTCCGACCGATAGGCAATAGTGAAAGGCAGAAAGCAATATGAAGACGACGATCAAATCCATCTACATGACTCTTGCAGTTATCGCACTTGAGTTTTACCCAGGTGCATCGGTTCTGCCTCAGGCGTCGCAGCCGCCGACCGTCACTACTAATGCGGCCACAAACGTAACCGCTAGCAGTGCCACCCTTACTGGGACAGTTAACCCCAACAGTCTGAGCACGAGCGTTCAGTTCCAATACGGCACGACGACCAGCTACGGTTCAAACACGGCTAGCCAGACATTTACCGGGGGCACGACGCAAAACGTGGCTGCGAACATCAGCGGGCTGAGCGTGGGCACTACGTACCATTTCCGGATCGTGGCCACAAACAGCGCCGGGACAAGCTACGGGAGCGACATGACCTTTACTACTTGCCCGACGTTCGCCTACGTGTCGAACTACAACAATGTTTCGGTCATTAACACCTCCACTAATGCGGTGGTAGCTACAGTGTGGGCGGGGAGTTCTCCATACGGCGTGGCGGTGAAGCCAGATGGCAGCCGTGTCTATGTGGCAAACAATGGCAGCAACAATGTTTCGGTCATTGACACTTCCACCAATGCGGTGGTAGCCACGGTGACAGTAGGGAGTTCTCCCCAAGGCGTGGCGGTGACGCCAGATGGCAGCCGTGTCTATGTGACAAGTGGCAGCAACAACGTTTCGGTCATTGACACCTCCACCAATACGGTGGTGGCAACGGTGCCGGTAGGGTATCCTGGATTCGTTGCGGTGACACCAGATGGCAGCCGTGTCTATGTGACAAGTGGCAGCAACAACGTTTCGGTCATTGACACCTCCACCAATATGGTGGTGGCGACAGTGCCAATAGGGAGTTCTCCATTCGGTGTGGCGGTGACACCAGATGGCAGCCGTGTCTATGTGGCAAACAGTGGCAGCAACAATGTTTCGGTCATTAACACCTCCACCAATATGGTGGTAGCCACAGTGCCGGTAGGGAGTTCTCCATACGGCGTCGCGGTGAAGCCAGATGGCAGCCGTGTCTATGTGGCAAATAATAACAGCGACAATGTTTCGGTCATTGACACCTCCACCAATGCGGTTGTAGCGACGGTGACGGTAGGAGTTTGTCCATTCGGTGTGGCGGTGACACCAGATGGCAGCCGTGTCTATGTGGCAAACTATTGCAGCAAAAGTGTTTCGGTCATTGACACTTCCAACAATACCGTGGTAGCAAGGGTGACGGTACCGGCCGTCCCGTTCGCATTGGGCAACTTCATCGGCACGGTACCATGTTCAATGCCGATGGTGACTACCAATGCGGCCACGAATGTGACCACTTCCGCGGCCACGCTTCATGGGACGGTGAATCCCGACGGGCTGAGCACGAGCGTTCACTTCCAATACGGCACGACGACCAGCTACGGTTCAA
>DATNKQ010000411.1:0-15242 GCA_035603315.1 Thermoanaerobaculia bacterium | reverse complement strand
CTCCGGTCTTTCTGCAAGCCGATTTCCGCCGGCCCGGCTCCCGTAGCCGCCGAATTGCGATCTCTCTTTAGAGATCGCGCGGGCCGCGGACCACGGAGAGCTGCAGAGAAAAGGCACTCAAGGTAGATCTTGTTCCGCTTCGGAGAGAAAAGGTTTCTGTGGCGTAAACCACTGAGTGGCAAGAGCTTAGGCTTGCACTTAAGCTGCGGAGGCGATAGATTCCAGGCCAATGCCCGAAAGCGCCGTTCCGCCCTCGGTCCGCTCCGCGGAAGACGAAGATCTCGACATCGTGCTAGTCGTCCTGCGCGCGGCGCTGCGCTGGAAACAGAAAGACCTCGCCAGAGAGTCCGGGATCGGCAACAGCTCCATCTCCGATTACGAACGGCGGAAAAAAGCGCCGGGCAGGAAGAACCTGGGAAAGCTCCTGGAGGCCATGGCCTACCGGCCGGCGGTGCTCGATTACCTGCGGCGGTTCCTCCACGAGCTGCGCACGACCTACCGCGTCGTGGAGGGAGAGAGCCCCTACTCCGTTGGCTCAGAGAGGACCAAGCTCGCGGCCCCCGCCGGAGCCGCCGACTTCCGCGCCCGCGTCGACCAGGTCTCGACCGAGGTCGGAAGGGCGACCGAGCAGTTCGTGCGGCTGGCCCTGGAGATCCAGATGGCGCACGGTCCGCGCCCGCGCCCGGCCGCCAAAAAAGACTCGCCCTAGCTGTCCGCGGGACGCGGCCGAAGGTCCCGCGCCGGGCGGGAGAGGGTTTGTCCCCTTCTCTCCCGCCCGCTGCACCATCTCTTTTGAGTTCGTGACTACCTTTGTCACAAATCTCGCCGAGGAGGCCCAATGGCGCGCGCCCCGGAGAACGAGCCCGACTGGGAGCTGGTGAGGAAACGGAACTTCGTGGAGCGCCTGAAGCACGAGAAGGGCGGCTTCGAGGTGCTCCGCGACCTGCCGGCGATGATCGCGGCCGGTTACGAGGCGGTGCCCGAGGAGGACATGGTCCGCCTGCAGTGGTACGGGCTCTACCACGACAAGCCCAAGCTCGGCTTCTTCATGTTGCGGGTGAAGACCCCGGGCGGCATCCTCACCCCCGTCAAGCTGGCGGCCATCGGCCGCCTGGCGGAGCGCTTCGGGCGCGGCCAGGGCGAGCTGACGACGCGCCAGAACGTCCAGCTCCACTGGCTGGAGATGGCCCGGCTGCCGGAGGTCCTCGCCGCCCTCGAGGCCGCCGGCCTGTCGAGCGCCGGCGCCTGCGGCGACAACGTCCGCAACGTCACCGCCTGCCCGGTCTCGGGACTGGCCGAGGACGAGCTCTTCGACTGCCGCGAGACGGTGGCCGCGGCTGCGGACTTCTTCGTCTCCCGGCGCGAGTACTCGGATCTGCCGCGCAAGCACAAGATCACCGTCGCCGCCTGCCCGGGGCAGTGCAACGCGCCCGAGATCCACTGCATCGCCCTCGTCGGCACCCGCCGGGAGGGGCGGAACGGCTTCGCGGTGCGGGTGGGCGGCGGCCTCGCCAGCTGGCCCCGGCTGGCTTCGGACCTCGGCGTCTTCGTGCCCGTGGACGAGGCGGTCACCGTCCTCCAGGCCATCGTCGACGTCTGGCGGGAGGACCGCCGCTACCGCCTGTCGCGGGCGCGGGCACGGCTCAAGTTCATGGTCGACGACGTGGGACCCGCGGCCTTCCGTGCCCGCGTCGAAGCACGCCTTGGGCGGCCCTTCGAGGACGGCGAGCTCCCCGCCGCGCCGGCCGACGAGCACGACCATGCAGGCCTCCATCCCCAGAAGCAGCCGGGGCTCCTCTACGCCGGCTTCCCCGTCCACCTGGGGCTGATGTCGGCGGCCCAGATGCTGGCGGTCGCCGACCTGGCGGAGAGCTTCGGCGGCGAGATCCGCCTCACCCGGCGCCAGAACTTCATCCTCACCGGCATCCCCGAGGCGCGGGCCGGCGAGGTGCTCGGCCGGGCTGCGGAGATCGGCTTCCCGCTCGACGCCGGCGGCCTCAAGGGCCTGTCGATCGCCTGCACCGGCGACCCTTTCTGCAACTTCACGGTGGCCGAGACCAAGGGCAAGCTGGCGGAGATCGTCGCCCACCTCGACGAGACCTTCGGCGAGCGCGTCCAGGGCCTGCGGATCAACCTCGACGGCTGCCCGCACGCCTGCGCCCACCACTGGATCGGCGACATCGGCCTCCAGGGGACGACGCTGCGCGAGCGCGGCGCGGGCGGCGAGCGGCTCCCCGGCTACGACCTCTTCCTCCGTGGCGGCCTCGGGCGCGACGCGGCGATCGGACGGCCGGTCCTGCGGCGCGTCCCCGGCGAGACGGTCCACCTGGTCATCGCCGCCCTCTTCCGCGCCTACCTGGAGCGCCGGCAGGCCGGCGAACGCATCCAGCAGTTCTTCACCCGCTGCTCCGACGAGGAGCTGATCGCGCTGGCGGGCGCGCCACCGGAGCTCGCGGCGCCGATGGCCTCAAATTGACGGAGCGACGATGATCACGGAGCGGATCGTCAGGGCCGACGAGCGGGACTTCCTGGACGAGTTCGAGGCCGGCCAGCTCGCCGCCGACTTCGACTACACGACCCCCGAGGAGGTCCTCGCCTGGGCCATCGAGCGCTGGCACCCGCGCCTCGCCCTCTGCACCAGCTTCCAGGCCGAGGGCATGGCGATCTTCGACATGGCCTGGCGGATCAACCCCGCCGTGCGCCTCTTCACCGTCGACACCGGCCGGCTGCCGGAAGAGACCTACGAGATGATCGAGACCGTCCGCGGCCACTACGGCGTCGAGGTCGAGATCCGCTTCCCCGACGCCCTGAGGGTCGAGGCCATGGTCGGGCGCTTCGGCCCAAACCTCTTCGCGCGCGCCGTCGAGGCGCGCTTGCTCTGCTGCAGCGTGCGCAAGGTCGAGCCCATCCGCGGCGCCTTGGACGAGCTCGACGCCTGGGTGACCGGCCTGCGGCGGGAGCAGTGGGCGAGCCGGGCCAACATCAGGAAGATCGAGATCGACCACGATCACGGCGGCCTGGCGAAGCTGAGCCCGCTCGCCGACTGGACGATCGAAGAGGTCCTCGACTACAACCGCGCCCACGGGGTGCCCGTGCATCCGCTCTATGCCAAGGGCTACACCAGCATCGGCTGCGCCCCCTGCACCCGCGCCACGGCGGCGGGCGAGGACGCGCGCGCCGGCCGCTGGTGGTGGGAGAAGAACGCGCCCAAGGAGTGCGGCATCCACTGCCCGCTGGAGACCGGCGCCCTGGAGCACGAGCTGGAGGCCATCCTCGCCCGCCAGCCGGCGGGCGGCCCGCGCAGGTGACCGTGGCGGCGCCCCTCTCCCTCGACCCGGAGCAGCGCGAGATGGTGCGCGCCGAGCTCCTGGCCCTGACCGCTTCGCTCCGCGAGCCCACCTCCCGGAAGCCGTACGCCGACCTCGTGCAGGCGATCGACGAGGAGGCCGAGGAGATCGCGGGCGATCTCGTGGGAGTGCTCCAGCGGCTGCTCGAGATGTCGCTCGCCAGCGGGCGCGCCCGCCGCCTGCACGGCGCCGACGGCGAGCAGGCCCTCCTGCGGCTCTTCCGCGACACCCCCCGCGGCGCCGCCATCCGGCGGACGACCGACGATGCCAACCTGGCCCTCCAGGCGCTCGGCGGCCAGGTGATCCGCGGGCTCCGCTTCGCTCCCCAGGTCCCCGGGGTCTACCGTCTGGAGATCGCCACCGACCGCTGCCAGCTCACCCTCGAGGTCAACGCCGCGGGGGTCACCGTCGACGCCCTCGGAATCGAGGCCTGACGGCCGCGGGGCCGAGGGGCGCATGCAGTTCTACCCCGTCTTCCTGGACCTCCGCGAGCGCCCGGCGGTGGTGGTCGGCGGAGGAACCGCCGCCGAGGAGAAGGCCCGCGGCCTGCTGGAGGCCGGCGCCCGGGTGACGGCGATCGCGGCGGCGGCGGACCCCGGGCTCGCCAACCTGGCGGCGAGCGGCAAGCTGCGGCTCCTCGGCCGCGACTTCCGGGAGGGGGACCTGGCGGGCGCCTTCCTGGTGATCGCCGCGGTCGCCGATCCCGGCCTCCGCGAGAGGGTCTGGCGCGAGGCGCGCCGCCGGGGCGTCCTGATCAACACCGTCGACGATCCCCCGCGCTGCGACTTCCTCGCCCCGGCGATCGTCCGCCGCGGCGACCTCGCCGTCGCCATCTCGACGGGCGGCAAGGCCCCGGCCTTGGCGGTGCGCCTGCGCCAGCGGCTGGAGCGCGAGCTCGGCGACGAGCACGCACGGTTCCTGGAGCTGGCCGGCGCCGTCCGCGCCCCCCTGGCCGCGCTCCATCCCGACCTCGGCCGCCGCCGCGAGCTCTGGTACCGGCTGCTCGACTCGGACGTCCTCGACCTCTTGCGCCGCGGCGACGAGCCGGCAGCCCGCGGCCGCTTCGCGGAGATCCTCGGCGTCGATCCGCGCCATCCGCGCGGCGCCGGGCAGGCTGGATGAGCGGCGTCGTCTATCTCGTCGGCGCCGGTCCCGGCGACCCCGAGCTCATCACCGTGCGCGGCCTCGCCTGCCTGCGGCGGGCCGACGTCGTCGTCTACGACCGGCTGATCGACCGCCGCCTCCTCGACGAGATCCCGCCGGCGGCGCGCCGGGTCTACGCCGGCAAGCGCCCCGGCCGCCAAGCCCTGCGGCAAGAGGAGATCGATGCCCTCCTCGTCCGCCACGCCCGCGCCGGGCGCACGGTCGTGCGCTTGAAGGGCGGCGACCCCTTCGTCTTCGGCCGCGGCGGCGAGGAGGCGCTCGCCTGCGCCGCGGCGGGGGTCGCCTGGGAGGTCGTCCCCGGCGTCTCGTCGGCAATCGCCGTCCCCGCGCGGGCCGCAGTTCCCCTGACCCATCGCGGCCTGGCGGCGAGCTTCGCCGTCGTCACCGGCCACTCGCCCGGCGACCCTCGCCTCGACTGGGAGGCGCTGGCGCGGATCGACACCCTGGTGGTGCTGATGGGCGCCGCGCACCTGGCGGAGATCGCCCTCCTTCTCCAACGCCACGGACGCCCGGCCGCGACCCCGGCCGCCGTCGTCGAGAACGGGACGCTGCCGGACGAGCGGGTGATCATAGGCACGCTGGCGGACGTCGTCGGGAGTGCCGCCGCCGCCGGCATCGGCTCGCCTGCCACCCTCGTCGTCGGCGAGGTGGTGAATCTCCGCGAGCGGCTGCTGGGTCAGGAGGAGCAGCCGTCGAGCGCCGCCAGCAGGATGCGCTCCACGACCTGCCCCAGCGAGAGGCCGGCCGCCGCCGCCGCCGCCATCAGCCCAGCGTCGGCGGCGAGGCAGGGGTTGGCGTTGACTTCGAGGATGCGCGGCTCGCCGGCCCCGTCGAGCCGCAGGTCGACCCGGCCGTAGCCGGCGAGACCGCAGACCGCGAAGGCGGCGAGCGCCAGCTCGCGGACCCGCGCGAGGAGCGGCCCATCGTCAACCTCCGCGGGGAAGCGGCGGACAGTGTGGGTGTAGACGAACGAGTCGGTCAGCCACTTCGCCTCGTAGCCCAGGACCTGCGGCAGGTCGGGCGGGAAGTCGACGAACTCGATCTCGGCGACCGGCAACGCCGCGACGCCGCCGCGGCCGTCGGCCAAGAGCGAGACGTTGAGCTCGCGCCCCGGCAGGAAGGCCTCGGCGAGGACGGGGTGGCCGGGGAAGCGGTGGGCGAGCGCCGCGCCGCGCGCCAGGGCCTCCGCCCGCGTTTTGCAGACGGGGTTGCCTTCCAGCCCCACCGAGGCGTCCTCGCGGGCCGGCTTGACGATCCACGGCGGCGGCACGCGATCGAGGACGGCGGGGCGATCGAGGTCGAGCCGGCCGCCGGCGGCGACCGGCAGCCCCTCGGCTGCGAGGACGGCGCGGGTCACCAGCTTGTCGGTGGTCAACCAGAGGGCGGCCGAGGAAGAGCCGGTGAAGGGCACCCCGAGGATCTCCAGCGCCACCGTGCTCCAGGTGTGGAGATGGGGAGAGCCGGGCGGCGCCTCGACGAGGTTGAAGACGGGGACCCGAAGGGCGCCGGGTCCGCCCAGGACCTCCCAGGCGCGGCCCCCCTCGACGGCCAGCGGCAGGGAGGCGATCCCCAGCGCCGCCAGGCCTGCGCGGACCGCCGCCACCTGGGCGAGGACGTCGGACGTGGAAGGGTCGTCGTCCGGCCCGACCGGGTTGTGCGCCACGACCACCCGGTCGACGTTCAGCATGGGACCAACGACCGGCGCGCTGGAGTCAATCCGGGGGGCGCGAGAACTTAGGGTCTGTCATCCCGAGCGGGAGCGAGGGACCTGGGAGGCGGGAGGCCTCCCAAACCTCTAGCTTTCGCGCCGCCCTTCCCCCAGGTCCCTCGCTCTCGCTCGGGATGACAACCGGGAGGACGTGCCTTGCGGCGCGGGGGCCAGTCTCCACGCCCGAGCGCTCGCTCTCGCTCGGGATGACAACCGGGAGGACGTGCCTTTCGGCCCGGGGGCCAATCGCCACTCCCGATCGCTCGCACGCCGCCGCGACGATCCTCCCCAGGAGCTCCGGATGAGAGACGCCGGCCAGTCGCGCGAGGATGGGCAGGTCGCCGCTCCGCGGGTTCAGGCCCGGCAGCGGATTGACCTCGAGGAACTGCGGCTCGCCGCGGGAGTCGCAGCGCAGGTCGACGCGCGCCGCGTCCCGGCAGGCGAGCGCCCGGTAGACGCCGAGCGCCAGCGTCCGCGCCCGCTCGGCCAGCGGCTCGCCGTCCAGCAGGCGGTAGGAGACGCGCTCCTCCCAATCGCCTTTGTTGAGCGCGGTGTAGGCCTCGCGGTCGTTGCCGCCGACGAACTCGACCTCCATCACCCCCACCACCCGCGCCGCCGCGCCGTTGCCGACGATGCCCACCGTCAGCTCGCGGCCGGGCAGGAAGGACTCGACGAGGATGGGCTGGCGGTGGGTCGCGAGCAGCTCGGCGCAGGTGCTCCGGAGCTCCCGCTTGCTCGCCACCTTCGAGCGCGCGCTGATCCCCTTCGAGCTCCCTTCGGCCGCCGGCTTGGCGAAGAGCGGCGGCGACAGCGAGACGCCTCGCAGGTCCTCCAGTCGCTCGATCACCGCGAACGGCGGCGTCGGAAGGCCGTGGTCGCGCACGATGCGCTTGGCCAGCGGCTTGTCGAGCGTCACGGCGCAGGTCAGCGGATCGGAGAAGGTGTACGGTTGATCGAACATCTCGCAGAGGGCGGGGACCTGCGCCTCGCGCGAGCGCCCGCGGATCCCCTCGGCGATGTTGAAGACGAGGTCCCAGCGCCGGCCGGCGGCGAGCAGGCGCGCCAGCTCGACGCCGCGGCCGACCCGCTCGACGGCATGGCCGAGCGACGCCAGGGCGCGCTCCACGGCGCCGATCGTCTCCTCGCTGTCGAACTCCATCACCTCGGCGGGCGACAGGCCGGCCGCCAGGTAGTCCTCCTTGCAGTCGTAGGCGAGGGCGAGGTGGAGCGAGCCCATCAACGCGCCTCGGCCGGGTCGACGTAGGTGTAGGTCTGATCCTCCCAGTTGCGGAGATGCCAGGTGCCGTCGGCGTGGCCGACGATGGTCTCCGCCTGCACCGGCACCTTGCCGCCGCCGCCGGGCGCGTCGACGACGTAAGTGGGGACGGCATAGCCGGTGGTATGGCCGCGCAGGGCCTTCATCAGCGCGATCCCTTCGCCGACCGACGTCCGCAGGTGCCCCGTGCCCACCACCGGGTCGCATTGATAGAGGTAGTAGGGGCGGACGCGCAGGCGGAGGAGGCCGTGGAAGAGGTCGCGCAGGACCTCGACCGAGTCGTTGATGCCGCGCAGGAGCACCGTCTGGCAGCCCAGCGGGATGCCGCCGTCGGCCAACAGGTCGCAGGCTTCGGCGACCTCCGGCATGAGCTCCTTGGCGTGGCAGAAGTGCAGGGAGAGCCAGACCCGGTGCTTGCGCAGCACCGCCACCAGCGCCGGCGTGATGCGCTGCGGCAGGAAGCCGGGGATGCGGGTGCCGATGCGCAGGAACTCGATGTGGGGGATGGCGCGCAGCCGGCCGAGGAGCTGGTCGAGGCTGGCGTCCGACATCAGCAGCGGATCGCCGCCGGAGAGCAGGACGTCGCGCACCTCGGTGTGCTCCCGCAGATAGGCGAGGGCGGCCTCGAGGCGGTGACCCAGCGGATCCAGCTCGCCCTGGCTCACCAGCCGGCTGCGCGTGCAGTAGCGGCAGTAGGCGGCGCAGGTGTCGAGGACGAGGAAGAGGACGCGGTCGGGATAGCGGTGGACGAGCCCTTCGACGACGCTGGCGCCGTCCTCGTCCAAGGGATCCGCCATGTCCTCCGGCGAGACCATCAGCTCGTTCTCGACCGGCACCACCTGGCGGCGGATGGGGCAGCGCGGATCCTGCGGATCGAGGAGGGTCGCGAACTGCGGCGTCACCGCGACCGAGAACTTCTCGGAGGCGAGGATGAGGCCCCGCCGCTCCGACTCGGTGAGGTCGAGCAGGCGCTCGAACTGCTCGAGCTTGGTCAGCCGATGGCGCATCTGCCAGCGCCAATCGTCCCACTGCGCGGGGTCGTACTGCACGTTCAGGGCCTGACAGACGTCCTCGCGGCGCGAGGTTTCGGACATCACCGAGGCCACAGCCTCATGTCTCATCATCGATCTCTCCTTGGAGATTCGGGGTCGATGCGGGGTCCATGCGAGGTCGATCGTTTCGACAGCCGGAGCGCTCGCGGAGCAGGAGGGGACGGCGAACCCGGTGGAAAGACCGGTGGGAACGCCCTAGAGGGCCAGACGAGCATTCTTTGGTTAGCGCGCTAACCAGGGAGGGCTGTGCCGCAGGAGCTGAAGGGAGCGGGGAGCTGCGGCGGAGGTGGGGGTGAAGGTGGGAGGACAGACGGAGGCACCGATGCCGATCGAACGACAGGCATCCACGGAAGCCGCGCTGTCGGGAGTACTCGGAGGTTGGTCGGGAGCCGCGTTCACGTCCACGTCATTAAAGATAGCGGACTTCTCCGCCATGTCAAGAGGAAATTTACGATTGGGAAAAGGAGGTCCCGCGAGCCCCGCCGGAGCGACTCGGAGCGCCCGACCCATCGCGCGCCTGGCGCGTCTGATCCGCGGGTGAGCACCCCTTTTGGCCGGTGAGGTCGCGGGACCGTTCTCATGCCGTTCGCCAATGCAAACCTGGAACCATGGAGGAACGATGCGGGCTCAATGCCGCGGCAGCGCCGGCATGGCCACCGACTCCGCCGCGCGGCAGCCCTCTCCCGCGCAGGCGTGGAGCTTCGCCAGAATGGCCGCGACCTTGACGAGGAAGGAGGCGCGGGCGCTCGGCTGCAGGTTGTGCATCTCGTAGGGATCGGCGCGCAGGTCGTAGAGCTCCTGCTCGCCGCTGGCGTAGAGGACGTACTTGTAGCTGCGGGTGCGCAGGCCGTAGTAGGGGACCGGCGGCCAGACGCCGGCTCTCTGCAGGTCGCCGGCGTCGCGCGGCTCGAGCACGCCGGCGCGTCCCTGGCGCGACTCCTCGACGACGGCGGCAGGCCACGGCGTGCTGCGCTTCCCCGACGACGGGAAGGGGCGCTGCTCGACGAGGATCGCCTGCCGCCAGTCGGCCGGCGCGGCGCCGGTCAGGAGCGGCACGAGCGAGCGCCCGTCGGGATCGCCCGGCAGGGTGGTGCCGGCGAGCTCGGCGAAGGTGGGCGCCAGATCGACGCTCAGCGCGAGGTCGTCGACGGTGCGGCCCGCCGGCACCCCCGGCCCGCGGACGATCAACGGCACGTGGATGTCCTCCTCGTAGGCGGTGTACTTGCCGGGCAGGAAGCGGTGCTGGCCCATGTGCAGGCCGTTGTCGGAGGTGAAGACGATGTAGGTGTGATCGAGCTGCCCGGTCGCCGCGAGCTTCTGAACCAGGCCGGCGACCAGCTCGTCGACGGCCTGGAGAGACTGGATGCGGCGGCGATAGAAGGCGTCGATGGCGCCGATGTCGCCGGCGCCGAGCGGCGCCACGGCGCGATACTGCGCCGGCTCGCCGCGGACGTCCTGCTGATTGAAGGAGGGGGTGCGCGGCGCCTTCAGGTTGGGGAACAGCGCCTGGTGCCGCGGCGCCGGGGTGGCGGGGGTGTGCGGCGCGTAGGTCGCCAGGTAGACGAAGAACGGCTGCCCGGCCGCGGCCGCCCGGCCGACGAAGTCGTTCGCCTTGGCGGCCAGGACGTCCGTCATGTAGTCCTCAGGCGCTTTCCCGTACGCGACGAGCTTGCCGTTCTCGTTCATCTCGTAGCGGTAGCCGCTGTAGGCGTCGTTGTCCGTCGGCACGTACCACTCGCTCCATCCCGGCGGCACGTAGTTGCGCTCGCCGCCCTTGGGGTAGCCGTTCAGGTACTTGCCCATCAGCACCGTGCGGTAGCCGGCGCGCTCGAGGGCGGTGCCGATGGTCGCGCGGTCGAGCTCCAGCGCCTGGAAGGTCTCGAAGCCGCCGTCGGGGGGGAAGTTGGTGTAGACGTGATGGTTGTGGGAGTACTGGCCGGTGAGGATGGTGGTCCGCGACGGGCAGCAGAGCGAGATCGGCACGAAGTAGCTCGCGAAGGTAGTCCCCTTGGCCGCCAGGAGGGCATGCACCTTCGGCATGTAGTCGAGGGCGTGGAGATCGAGGTCCATGTCGTCGGTCAGCACCAGGACGAGGTTGGGGCGCGGGGGAGCGGCGCCGGGGGCCGCCCCCGGACCCGTCAGCAGGAGAGCGGCCACGGCCAACAGGACGAGGCGCGGGGCGCGCAGCGTGGGTATGAATGTTGGGAGAATGGGGATCATCGGACTGCCTCTCCGAGCGCCGGCATCGGCGCCGCGTCGGCCGCGCGGCAGCCAGGGCCGGCGCAGGTGCGCAGCGCCGAGAGCGCCGCCCCCGCCTGGCTCAGGAAGCGCGGGGAAAGCTTCGCCTGCAGGTTGCGCAGCTCGTAAGGATCGTGGATCAGGTCGTAGAGCTCGCGCTCGCCGTTCTCGTACTCGACGTAGGTGTAGGTCGTGGTGCGCAGAGCGGCGTAGGGCACCGGCGGGAAGATCCCCTTGCCGGGCTCGTCGGTGTCGCCCATGTCCGGCGGCTCGAGGACGCCGGCGTGCCCGCGGGTCGCATCCGCCGCCGGCGTCGCCGCCGCCGGCTTGGCCCCGAAGGGGCGCTGTTCGACCAGCACCGCCTGGCGCCAGGCGCCAGGGGCGGGCGGGCGGGAGCTCCACAGCGGCACCAGCGAGCGGCCGTCGGGCGCGCCCGGCGCGCCTGGGAGGGTGGCGCCGGCGAGCTCGGCGAAGGTCGGCGCGAGGTCGACGCTGACGCCCAGCGCCTGCACCACCCGCCGCGCCGGCACCCCCGGCCCGCGAAGGATGAACGGCACGTGGATGTCCTCCTCGTAGGCGGTGTACTTGCCGGGCCGCAGCCGATGCTGCCCCATGTGGAAGCCGTTGTCGGAGGTGAAGACGACGTAGGTGTGGGCGAGCTGGCCGGTGGCGCGCAAGGTGTCGATGAGGGCCTCGACCATCTCGTCGACCGCCTGCAGCGACTGCAGCCGCGCGCGGTAGATGGCGTCGATGGCCAGGATCTCATCGGGGTTGAGATGGCGCAGGCGGCGGAACGGCTGCGGCTTGTCGCTGACGTCGGCCTCGTCCCACGACGGCGTGCGCGGCACCCCGTAGTTCTTGAACAGCCGGCGATGGCGCGGCGCCGGGGTCGCGGGGCGGTGCGGCGCGTAAGTCGCGAGGTAGAGGAAGTAGGGCTGCGGTGTATGACGGATGAAGGCCTGCGCTTTCTGGCTCAGGACGTCCGTCATGTAGTCGCCGGCGGCGTGCCCGTATTTGACCAGCTTGCCGTTCTCGTTCATCTCGTAGTCGAAGCCGCCATAGGCGTTGTCGTCCGCCGGCACCTCCCACTCGTCCCAGCCCGGCGGGATGTAGGTCGGGTGGTCGTCGTCCGGGTAGCCGTTCAGGTACTTGCCCATGAGCGCCGTGCGGTAGCCGGCGGCGTGGAGCGCTGTGGCGATGGTCTCCCTGTCGAGGCCGAGCTGCTGGAAGCGCTCGAAGCCGCCCTCGGGCGGGGTGTTGGTGACCACCCGGTGGTTGTGCGCGTAGACGCCGGTCAGGATCGACGTCCGCGAGGGGCAGCAGAGCGAGATCGGCACGAAGAAGTTGGCGAAGCTGGTGCCCTGGCGGGCGAGCAGGTCGCGCACCAGCGGCATGTAGTCCATGCCGCGGAGCTGCAGGTCGAGGTCGTCGGTCAAGATGAAGAGGATGTTGGGGCGGACTGCGGCGCGGGGAGCCGGAGGAGCGGAGGGCGCCGGCGGCCGGCCGGCGAGCGGGAGGGCGGCGGCGCCCACGATCGCGAGCGCGGCGAGCGCCAGCAGGGGCAGGGATCGGGGCGCGCGTCGGGCGCGAATCATCACGCTCCCTCTCAAAACGGCGCTGCCGGCTTGCGGCCGCCGTAGATGGCGTGGCCGGCCTTCATCCAGAAGACGTCGACGCCGGCGAGCCCCGCCTCGGCGAGCCAGCGGAGCTGATCGAAGAGCGGCGAAGGGTGGTCCACGGGGTCCGGCTCGGTCTCGGCGAAGAGGTTCCAGCGCTGGCGCTGGAAGTCCTCGTAGGCCGCGAGGTCGCCGGCGAGCTCGAGCGACCGGCGGCGGACCGCGGCGTCCCAGGCCGCGGCGGCGAGCGCCCGCGCCTCGGCCGTGGCCGGCTCGACCAAGTCGGCGAGGACGAGCGCGCCGCCGGGCGCGAGCGCGCGGGCGACGTCGGCGAACAGCTCGCGCTTGCCGGCGCCGTCCAGGTGGTGGACGGCGAGCGAGCTGACGACGGCGTGGACGGGCCAGGGAAACTGGCGCCAGGAGCGATCGGCGAGGTCGAAGAGGCGGGCGTCGAAGCGCTCGCCGTGGACGGCCAGCGCCGACCGCGCGCGCTCCAGCATCACGGTCGAGCCGTCGTAGCCGTGGACGACGATCTCCGGGAAGCGCGCCAGGAGGGCGCCGGCCAGCAGGCCCTCGCCGCAGCAGAGCTCGACCACATGCGCCGGGCTATCAGCGGGCGGCGGGACGAGGGCGCAGACGGCAGCGATCTGCTCCTCGCGGTCGGGCACGAAGAAACGGCCGGTGTCGAGGAAGCCGACGCTGTCGCTCTCGCCCCATCCATCCTTGCGGTCCGTGCAGGTCATGGCGTCTCTTCCCGCGGGCTAGAATACCGGGCCATGAGCCAACCCTCCAACTCCGGCACCCCCGGCATCCATGCACCGACGATCTTCGACAAGATCCTCGCCGGCGACATCCCCTCGCACAGGGTCTACGAGGACGAGCACGTGCTCGCCTTCCTCGACATCGGCCCGCTGAGCGTCGGGCACACGCTGGTCATCCCCAAGGAACGCCGCGCCCACCTCCACGAGCTCTCGGACGACGCCGCGGCCGCCCTGGGCCGGGTGCTGCCACGGCTCTGCCGAGCGGTGCTCCGGGCGACCGGCGCCACCGCCTACAACGTGCTGCAGAACAACGGCGCGGCGGCCCACCAGGTGGTGATGCACGTCCACTTCCACATCATCCCCAAACATGGCAGCCAGGGCCTGGGGATCGGCTGGCCCGCCGGCAAGCTCGACGCCGCCGACGCCCGGGAGCTGGTGGCGAAGATGACGGCGGCCCTGGCAGCCGATGGGGCGGCCGAGGACGGCGCTTGAAGGTCTTCGCCGTCCAGGACAGCTTCGGGCTCGAGAACCTCCTGCCGGCGGAGCGGCCGGAGCCGCGGCCGGGGCCGGGACAGGTGCTGCTCCAGATGCGCGCCGCCTCCCTCAACTACCGCGACCTGCTCACCGTCCGCGGCCTCTACAACCGCAAGCAGCCGCTGCCGCTCATCCCCTGCTCGGACGGGGCCGGCGAGGTGACGGCCGTGGGCGAGGGGGTGACGCGGGTGCGGGTGGGCGAGCGCGTCTGCGGCCTCTTCGCCCAGGGCTGGATCGCCGGCCGGCCGACCCGCGCCAAGCTGAGGACGACTCTCGGGGGCCCGCTCGACGGCACCCTTGCCGAGCAAATGGTCCTGAGCGAGGAGGGGGTGGTGCCGGTCCCCGCGCACCTGACCGACGAGGAGGCCGCCACCCTCCCCTGCGCGGCAGTCACCGCCTGGAACGCCCTCGTCACCGAGGGCGGGGTGACCGCCGGCGACACGGTGCTGCTGCAGGGCACGGGGGGCGTCTCGATCTTCGCCCTCCAATTCGCCAAGCTCCTGGGCGCGCGGGTGATCGTCACCTCGTCGAGCGGCGAGAAGCTGGCGCGGGCGCGCGAGCTGGGGGCCGACGAGGGGATCAACTACAAGGAGACTCCCGAGTGGGGAGCGCGGGCGAAGGAGCTCGCCGGCGGCGCGGGAGTCGACCATGTCGTCGAGGTGGGCGGCGCCGCCACCTTCAACCAGTCGCTCCGTGCCCTGCGCATGGGCGGCCGCATCAGCCTCATCGGCAACCTCTCCGGCTCGACCGCCGAGGTCAACCTGCCGGCGATCCTCATGCAGCGCATCCGCGTGCAGGGGATCATGGTCGGCGACCGCGAGAGCTTCGAGGCGATGAACCGCGCCATCGCCCAAGCGAGCCTGCGCCCGATCGTCGACCGCACCTTCCCCTTCGCCGAGATCCCCGCCCCCTTCGCGCACATGGAGAGCGCCAGCCATTTCGGCAAGGTCTGCGTGCGGATCGGGTAGATGGGGTAGGCTGATCGGACGCCCGCTCCGCGGGGGGCGTCGCGCCGCACCCTGACCGCAGCCAGAGGACGACCCTTGGACCGCATTCGGAATTTTTGCATCATCGCCCATATCGACCACGGCAAGTCGACCCTTGCCGACCGGCTCATCCAGCGCTGCGGCGCGGTCGAGGACCGCGAGTTCCGCGACCAGATCCTCGACTCGATGGACATCGAGCGCGAGCGCGGCATCACCATCAAGAGCAACACCGTCTCCCTCCTCTACACCGCCCGCGACGGCATCACTTACCAGCTCAACCTCATCGACACCCCCGGCCACGTCGACTTCTCGCACGAGGTGCGGCGGTCGCTGATGTCGTGCGAGGGGGCGCTTCTCTTGGTCGACGCCTCGCAGGGCGTCGAGGCGCAGACCGTCGCCAACCTCTACCTGGCGCTCGAGTACAACCTGGAGATCGTGCCGGTGATCAACAAGATCGACCTGCCGTCGGCGGACGTCGAGCGCATCCGCGAGGAGATCGACTCCGACCTCGGGCTCGATCCCTTCGAGGCGGTGCTCTGCTCGGCCAAGCAGGGGACGGG
>DATNKQ010000379.1:0-10426 GCA_035603315.1 Thermoanaerobaculia bacterium | reverse complement strand
TCCCGGGCGGGGGCAAGCCCCGCCCCTACACAAGAAACCGACTTCCCCGGCCCATTCTAAATCCTGCAGGTCGCCAGCCCGCGCTTCTCCAGGTACTGCTGGTGGTAGTCCTCGGCGCGGTGGAACGGCGCGGCCGAGGTGATCTCGGTGACGATCGGCCGGCGGTGGCGCCCGCTCTTCTCCTCCCGCTCCTTCGAGGCGACGGCGGCGTCCCGCTGCTCGGGGGTGCGGTAGAAGATCGCCGAGCGGTACTGGCGGCCGACGTCCGGCCCCTGGCGGTTGAGCGTCGTCGGGTCGTGGTTCTCCCAGAAGACCTTGAGCAGGTCGTCGTAGGAGACCCGCGCGGGGTCGTACTCCACCTCCACCACCTCGGCGTGGCCGGTCGAGTCCGAGCAGACCTCCTCGTAGGTCGGGGCGTCCGTCGTCCCGCCGGAGTATCCCACCGCCGTCGAGACCACCCCCGGGACCTGCCGGAAGGCCGCCTCGACCCCCCAGAAGCAGCCGGCGCCGAACATCGCTCTCTCCGTCATCCGTCGTCTCCAATCGTCTTCCACAGGGTGGCGGGTCCAGTCGCCGCCGCCCGGCCATTCTAGCAAGCGGGCGAGATACGGGCGGCCCGGGGAGAGCGGATTGCCGCCGGCCGGCTTACTTTCGGCCCCATCGCCGGCCCCCGCCCCGCGCCGCGTCGGCGCTCCAGATCCCCGAGCCGTAGGCGGCGATGAAGAGGAAGACGACCGCGTAGAGGACCGCGAGCTCCCCCTTGTTCTCGATCGGCCACAGCCCGCCGGGGGCGTGCACCTTGACATAGGCGACCACCATCTCCAGGAAGCAGACGACGGCGGCAAAGCTCGCCAGCAGCCCCAACAGCACGAGGATGCCCCCCACGAACTCGATCAACCCCGCCGCCAGCATCATCGGGTTCCCCGTCATCTTCGTCCCCCCCAGCACCCCGAACAGCTTCTGGGCGCCATGGCAGGCGAAGAGGAACCCGGTGACGATGCGCAGGATGGCGTAGACGGGTCCGACGTACTTGCCGAGTAGCGGTTGGTTGAGGTTCATTTTCATCGCGTTTTCCCCCTTCGAGTCTGTCCATGGACCTGTGAGGTCATACGCTTCACGCTACAGCGTCCGCCGCCCGATGAGCCGGCTGAGGCGCCGCCGCAGGGGTAGCATTTCACGTCTGGGGGGTAAGGTGCCTAAGATGAGGCGTGACAGCCTCGTTTACTCCGTCTCGCGTCAACCGTGTGCAGCCACAAGCACTCGCAGCCCGCGGCCGTCTTCGTAGTAGATGCGTTGGACCTTTCCGTGCAGAAAGTGAAACACCACGAGATAGGCCCAGATCGCCATTCCTCCCGTCAGGACCACCTCGTCAGAATCTACTTCCATCCGTGCCAGGTTAGCAGCCATCACTGGAATCGCCGATCCGGGAGGAGTCAGGAGCGTGGGCTTACCTGCCAGGTCCTGCACCTCGAGGCCAGCGTAGAGGGCGAGGTTGGACGGGGAGAGATCGAGGATCAATGGCCGAGCTTCTTGAGTTTGTAATCGATAACGATTTCGATGGGATCGCCGGGCTCCTCCCCACGCCCTTCCGAGCTGACCCGCGTGGCAGGCACGTACTCCAAGTGGCGCCCTCGGGGAAGACCGGCGAGAAAAGCTCCAGCAGTGGTGGTCTTCTTACCTCCCGTAATATCGATTACCACCTCATGCTCGGCGATGCCCTCCGGTAAGAGATCGTACAACGCTTCGATGGCGCTCCGCACCGCCTCGGGGTCGTCGAACGCCGTCGCCGAGAGTGGGATCAACTCGATCTGACCCTGCGCGAGCAGGCCCTCCTGCTCAAGTTTCTTTATCAGATCCTTGGCTGCGGGCTCGGATAGCGGAGGCTCCTTACCTCGTGAGCAGACGAGGTACACCTTTTGTAGCACCGGAAGGTGGTAGCGAATAGCCTTCTCGGCGGTCGCAATGCCTCCGCCTGGGCTAGCGAGAGCCACGAGCCACTTGTGCTTCCGAGGGGCTCCATAGTCTACAGTGGGCCGAATGTCATCCGCGAGCCACCGCCGGCTAACAAGAACCACGAGAATGAGGCCCACAATGCCGAATACAAAACCAGAGGCCAGAGTCGAGTGCTCCTGCAGTCGACTAGAAACAAGGTTGGCGCTGATTGCAAACAGAAAGGCTCCAACAAAGAAAGTAACCGGGCTGGCACCGGGTTCCCACAAACCACGGCGGAGACGTCTCAGGGTGCTCTTCATCGATGCTCCTAAGCTGGAGGCCTTCCGCGGTCTAAGCTGGCGCCACCTTGGTGATCCGACCTCTCGCATCAAGGTCAACCACGCGAACTCGCACTCGCTCACCCTCTTTCCATTGAACCCCTCCGTTGTGGGGGATATCGTCCTGCCCCCTCAGCTCGGCCATCAGAGTGAAGCGATTGCCGGGCTCGGCCTTGAGAACCGTAGCCCAGATCTTTTCGCCCCTTCTGAGGGGTTTGATCTTCGGCGTCAACGGCTCATTCTCTGCCGGCATGCCGAGGGCACTGCGGAGTGAGAATTCGCCGGGGGGTGACGGTACGCTTCTCGTTGACTCGGGTTCGGTCGCTTTGGCGGTCCGCGCCACCATGGGGACATATTTGCCATTCGCGTCGATGCTCTTCCCAACGTATCCGCGAAAAGGTAGGTAGCCGATCGTCTCTTTCGTATGGAGGTCCAGGCGCAGCAATTTCTCCAGCGGCTCCGGCTTGGGGCACCACTCTTTATACTCGAACTTAGTACCGAACTTCCCCAACGACCGGTACCGGTCAGCTCCACGGTGGACTGTTGATGAGGCGCCTTGAATCTCGATCCTACACGAACCGAAACCCAACGGCTTCGCCATCCCGATCTTATGCGCGTGCTGCTTGTCCAGGAGGAGGCATCCCACCAGGTCGCGGAACTCCTCTTCGGAGAGGTTCTGCAGTCGGACGGTGAAATGGAAGCGCGTGTCTGGAGCCGCGTACTCACAGAGCGCGGTAGCGCGCGGGCTCCAATCCGCGCTCGTGGGATCTTGCGTCGCGCTGGCGGACGGCTCGGCGTGATGGTAGTAGAACTTCCTTCCTCGTATCTGTCCGCCTTCGACGCCGGATTCACTATAGATGGGATAGTGATGCGGCTTTGGAGACGAGAGCTCCTTGAGATAAACAGTCTCCTGCTGGAGCTTCGACCCACTGAGAAGGATACCGTCTGTGAAGACGACCCGGCTCTGTACGTGCACCGCCTCCCCTTGAATCACGCCGAAGAGCCGGCACGCGGGACATAGCTGGTCTGGGCTCATGCAGTCAGCGTGAAGGTATCCGGGTGGAATGGACACCTTATACACGACGTCAAGCCCCGCCTTCTTGGAAATTCCGGTCTCGTCGGTCAGGGGCAGACAGGAAGCGAACGCCGCCTCGAAGACCGAGCGGACCATGCCACGTATCGTCGTCCCCTGAAGGAGAGGCTGCTGGTCACTGTTCCGCAGGAAGGGGAAGATCTTCCTCTTGTCCGTCGCAGAGACGGGCTTCGCCTTTTGATGATCAGCCGAGAAAAGCGGCGTCAGGGCAACCAGCTGGCACTCGAGACTTCCGGAGATACTCTTTTCGTCGAGCCTATGCCAGTGGAGCGGCGCCGAGCGTTCAGGCGCGCTCTTCCCGAGCGGCACGAAATTGTACGGGCTGATCAGGGGATCAGGCATCTTCCTTTTCCTCGTCTCGCTTCATATGGATGGTCACGCAACGGAGGAACTCACCGTTGGCACCGGAGATCTCGCGGTAGAGCCGAGTCACCAGGCGTGGAGAAGCGTCCGACGCGGGTTTTTCCCCTAGGTCGATCGGGTAGGTCTGGATCTCTGGAATTTCGCGCGCGTAGAAACGAGGACCGAGGTGCGGATTGCCTTCCGGGTCGAGGTCCGGGTCCACCCAGTCGCCCCATAGAACGAGGTGCGAGTCGGCACGAAGGGGCTCGAGATCCAAGGGCGAGGTGAAGTCAGGCGGCAGCGGGCCGGACTCCAGAAGCAGCACGGCGTGAATTCCCTGTTTCTCCAGTTGCCAACGGTATTCACCGGACTCGCCGAAGATCCGCCCAGAGGGCCAAGCCTTAACGTCAGCCCAATCTCGCACTTCCTCGAGGTTCCCTAAGCGAGCGGCCAGGGGGGCCTCGAGCCAGGCATAGCGGAATCCCGGATCCGCCGCCGAATGCCCGGGCAGGCCGCGCGCGAAGCCGATGACCGGGCTCATCAGCTCTTCTCCTCACTGGCCAAGTCGGCAACGAAGGCGTCGAAAGCGGCAGCCATACCTCCCCAGAAGCTGGGGAGGTCCTTCACCGTGAAGCTATCGTACAGGTGCAAACCCGTTGGCTTAGCCTTGTCTACGGAGCATTGCGGCGCGTCAAATTCCTGCAGTCCGTAGCTTTCCCGCTCCGCGGCGGAGCACAAGCTCCCCAGGTGATGGATCTTTTCTTCCTTGCCGCGCGGGTAAGTCAGAGTGGCGGACATAACTTGCCCTTTCACTTGACCGAACCCTTTGGACTTGCCGAATCCGACCGGCACCAAGCCGTCGGCGAAGTCCTGAAAGACATACGCGAGCAGCCCGAGCTGCCAGAGCTCGAAGTTCTGCACCGTGACGGCCGTACTGAAGGATACGTTCTCCAGGGCGTGGAGTCGCATGTTAGCTCCGGAGTGGACGCCGCCCGTGAAACGGTCGATCCCGATCATGTCCCGGTAGACCGAGCGCGGCCCATCCTTCGAGCCGATCGCCGGCAGATCGGAATCTTCGAAGCGAATCCTGCTCGCAGTGCCGGTGCAGCCGAAGAGTCTGCAAGCGGGACAGGCCGAGGCGTAGGGGACTGCAACCTTCGTGCTGTCCAGACGCTTCGAGCAAGACCGGAGCGGGGCCTCTCCCATGTCGAAAGGATCGCAGGCTGTCTTCGGCGGCACCGCGCCCGCTTGCACCAGAGACCTGATGATCCGCTCCGCTTGGGCGCGGAAGGGGCCGCGCACCGATGTTCCCGGGACGAAGAAGGGGAGCTTCAGATGCTCAGCGGGTCCCTTGGCGCCCTTCAGCAGAGCGTCGCCCGTAGCTCGGCTGATGAAGATCTTCTGAGGATCCTGCTTACGCTCGTCCTCCTTCGCTTTCTCCTTGTTATAGCGCCCATCCGCGATCAGAAGGGGTCCTTCGCAGCGTAGAGTCCAGTCAAACCTTGCCTCACACAGGCGGCGCTTCAGCATCCTGCACCTCCGCTCCAGGCGAGGGCGTGAAAAGGAGACTCGCCTTTCTGGAGCGCGCTCCACAGCTCATCCGGACTCTCAAAACCGGTGACGACCGGCGCGTCGCAGAGCTGGATGCGTCCTAGCCCGGCGGCGCGCTTGCCGCCTACGAAGATCCCTTGCCGGAGGAGAGCCAGCACGAGGTTGATCAGCTTGCGGTCGGTCTCGGTCAGGTTCTCGACTTGGAGAGCGAACTTGAGCTTCGGCCCTACCTCCAAAACCTCGTAGTTGAACTTGACGTTCTCGCTCGCGGCACCAGTGTCGCGGTCGATTCCCACTCCGTCGCGCACCGTCGTCTGGAGCTCGGCCTTGGGGACTGGGCAGGCGTCCTCGAAGATCAACCGGGAGGCATAGTGCGGCGATCCGAAGAGCTTGCAGAGGTCGCAGAGGCAATTCTCAAGGTAGGCGGCCGCCTCGTCGCCGCCCTTCTTCTCCTCGTCCTGCAATTCCTTCTGCTTCGTTTTGCTGGCCGTGACGCAAGCTCCTTGAGAGTCGTCGGGCGAGAAGAGAATGCAGGAAGTGACGCCGGCGGCCGAACCGAGACCGGCGAGGACTCTCTCGAGCTCGGATCGTATGGCGCCACGCAAGCTGCTGCCAGGGACGTAAGGCCTAGCAGCCTTGTCGCGCATCAGCGGCGCGTCCGTGGTGTCTGAGGCGCGGCCCGAGGAGAGCCGAAGAGGTGAAAGCAGCTGCAATTCACCTTCGAATCGATATCGGTTGCGCAGAGTCTGGTGTCCGAAGGGCTCACTCATGCGGCGGCTCCCCTCCTTTTCCGAGGTCGAGAGCAGCGAGCGGCATCTCCTCTCCGACCTCGTTTTGATAGCGATACAACCCGTGGAAATAGGCCCAGAAACACTGCAGAGCCGTCAGAGGATCGAGTCCCTTCGTCTCCTGGCCCCGGAGATACCTCTGTTCCGTGACACAGCGCAGGAGCTCTTGCCCCAGGCTGTCCTCGCTCTCGCCGCCGGCACCCGCGTTGGGCTCCACGAGCCAAGAGCTCTTCCGACCGCTGCGCTCCTCCTTCGCCCGCAGCTTCTCCAGCTGCTTGCCCAACCAGGTCCCCAGATCGCCAACAGCCTTACCTTGGTTCGGCGCCGAGCGGATCAGCTCTCCCACCGCCGCCATCTGGGAAGGCCGGAGGTTCTTGGACGTGAATCCTTTCCGATGGAGCTGGCGCGCAGCCCGGATCAAGGTTTCCTCCAGGTTCGCCAGGGCAAGATCAGCGCCTAAAGCGGCCTTGAGGCTCACGCTGCCGGTCCCTCCGCAACGCCGAGATGGAACGGGTGCCACAGGACCGCCCTGCCGTAGCCCTCACCGTTCGCCTCGCCGATCCAACCTTCGCCGCTCCCTTTAGGGGCCGCCGGCTGGCGGCCGGCCTGGGCCTTGAAAAGAAACGAGCTGCCCGCGGCGACCGCGAGCCTCGGGGGCCGGGGAAGACGAATGGGAACGCCGTCGAAGCCGAACACGCGGCGCACGTCCATGAAGGCCTGCGCCGGCCGCGAGATCCAATCTTCCGGTTTGATGCCGAGCGGAGCCAGATCCAGGAGAGTGGGCGAGGTCGCGTCCCGCAGGTACTCGTCGCGGAAAATACCGTCCGAGAGCAGGGTCACCGCCAAGACCGGTTCGCCTGCACGCTCGGCGAACCGCGCGTAGCGCTGTTTCGCGGACCCGCGTTTCATCGCCGGACACGATGTCGAACGGATCTCCGCCCACCCCTGGCCGCGGCTGCCTCCGGTCCCGAGCACTGCCTCGAAGGGCTCTCTCACGAGGCTCGCGATCGCGTCGGACAGGTCGTCCGGCGCTTCGATCGTGGCCGCGAAGGTCTGCCCTTCGGCCAGGGTGCGCTGGCTGAAGAGCTGGCCGCCGCTCGCCGTCCCCCGCGCCGGATCGATTGCCGTGCGGGTCAGGAGCCGCGTCTCGATGGACGCCTCCCGTTCCTTGGCGGGGTGCCAATAGCCTCGGAAATAATCCATCGAACGGCCGCACTTCGGCCACCTGCAGACGCCTTCGTCGACCGAGAGGAGGAGATCCTTTACGCCATGGCCGCCGTCCGCTGGGAAACCCGGGTTGTACTTGCAGCTCCGGGCCGAGAGCGGGATGACCTCCGCGCCGTCGCGAAACGCGAACCCGAACCGAACCTCGCCGTCGATGAACAACCGCCGGAACTGTTCGCCTTCCGGGCTGCCGCCACCGTCCAGATAGCGGCGCGCCATGACGCCGCGGAGGGCATTCCCGGGCATGAATCGCAAGGTCTCGATCAGGTTCGAGGCCGGCGGCGCGGCCGCGAGCAGCGTCTCGGAGGAGAGCGCGATCTCGATCCCGATCTCCTTCATGGGAGAACATCCCCGATCCGCACACCGCCTGCGAGTGCCCCCCTCCCAGCCGCCTTGCGAGCGCCTAGGGCATCCACGAGAGCGCCCACCCCGACAAGGAATCGCTCCTCCAGCTCGGTTACCGTGCCATCCAATTGGAGGCTTCCCGAGAAGGCGGCGGTCGCCGGAACCGCTTCATCGAAGAAGAGATAATCGGGGAGGACTGTGCGTCGTTGGCGCGAGACGGCAATCCCCGGCCGGATCTCGACGTCCGGATGGACCGCGGGGTTCGGATCCGCCGCCAGCAGCCGGGACAATAGCTCCTGCCAATCCTTGCCGAGGCGGGCAGGGCTCACCCGCACCAGCCCGGGGATGGCACCATTGCCGAACAGGCGGCATGCTGTGCATGCGCTCGCAGCCTCTTTGCAGAGCGGACGCCCGCTGTCGTGCAGGCGAAGTCCCGTGGGCGCTCCGCCCGATCGCAAGGTGCGTTCGACGAAAAAGCGCAGCCTCCCCTTGACGCTCGACCCTGGAACATAGGGGATGCCCTTGGAGTCGCGCACCACGATGCGGTCGACCAGCCCGGCGACGCCGAGCCCGGTGAAAATGCCCACCGGCGAGCGGAAGGAGAGGGAGTAGTGGAGCTTCCGCTCAGGCATCGGAGCGCTCCCCCACTTCGGCAACCCCCAATGGGCCCGGCCTCTCATGAACGAAGTCGTAGAGCTCGATCAGCTCCGAAAGAGGCGTGCTCCAGGCTCCGTTTCCGTCCTCCCGAAACGGGAAGAGCGGCAGCTCATCGACCAGCTTGCGCAACGCGCTCGACCGTTCCAAGTCGCGGGTCGCCTGAAGCCTCTCCCGGATCCGCAGCGCTTCGAACTGCGCCTCGGCCAGGCTGCGGAAGAGGACGGCGTACAGCGCCTTCAGCTTGCTGCGCGGAACCGAGGAGTCCTTGAAAGCCAGGATGCGCTCGCGCAGCTCGCCGACCTCGCGCGCCGTGTACGGCCGCTCGGTACGCCGCAGCGGGCGCCCGCTCGGCAGCGTGCCCTCGTACTCGCGCTTGCGCCGCCTCTTGATCTCCTCGCTTCCGGACTCCGGAAGCGCGATGAAGTCCAGGGTGCCCTCGAAAGTCCCGGCGGCGGCGAGGTCCGCCGCCCTGTGCTTGGCGAGCTTCATCAGCTCCGCCGCCATGTCGACGAGCTGCGACGCCGGATAGGACGAGTGGCAGAGGATCATGCCCGCCGAAGTGGTCAATCCCTCCGGTGCGAAGCACTTCGCAAGCTCTCCCCTGTGGACCGCTTCCTTCTGGAGCTCGAGGCTGCGCGACTGGAACGTGGACAGGAAGCGCTCGGCCACGCCAAGGCCCGCCTGGGCCGGCACTACGAGGATCAGGTCATCCCCTCCGGCGACCACGAACTCAGCGGAGATGAAGAGCCCTCGCTCTCCCTGTCGAGTCGTCTCCTCGTGGATCTCCACCTCCTGGAGCACCGCCTCGACCGCTGCCTCCCTGGTGGCGCGGTCGACGATGGCAGAGAAGGAGGCATAGGCCTGCCGTGCCTCTTCGTCTCCCTGGAAGGTCTCGCTCATGGCACGGATGGTCTCGCCCATCCGGTTGCCGTCCGCGTAGAGGAAAGCGAAGTAGTTGCGAGGGCGGGAAACCTCCCCGATGCCGTCAAAATCGCGGGGCAAGAGAGGCCTCCTCCCGGGCTCGGGCATACGCTCCACCTGCTCCGCCAGGGTGGTCAGGATGAAGTCCGGCCAAGCTTTCCGCAGGGCGCCTGCCGTGGGGATGGGAGTTTTCAGATCGAAGTTGCGTTTGACGCTCCCATAGAATGCCTTCACCTCTTCGCGCTTCTTCAGGCACGAGAGACAGAGCCGGTGCCTTTCTTGGGCCTCGGGCAGGATCTCCTCGGCTGGCTCTTGGCCACAGGAAGTGCAAGGGCGAATCCACCGGCCCCCCAAGAGCGGCACCGCCTCGAAACGCTCCAGCTTGTTCTTCCGCGACTCGCCGACACCGCGGGCCATCCAGGCCGGGAAGCTCTCACCGGAAAGCCGCGCGACGACCTCGACGGAGACTCGTGCGTTCCAGGTCGCTTCCCGGTAGAGCTCGCGCACGGCGCGAGCGAACTCCGTAGCCTGGTCCTCGGTCTGGAAGAGGGCTCTACCTGAGCCTCCCCCGAGGTAGATCTCCTGACCTTTCATCCTCTTGAGGATCTTCCGGGTCTCGATCCGGTTGAGACGATCGAGCAGCAAGCTCGCACCGCGCGTCTCCCGCAAGAAGCGTGAGGCGAAGAGGTAGCTCTTGACTCGCTGCGTCTCGATGACTACGAGAAACGGCAGGTCCGCCACACTCGAATCTCGGGTCCGCTGTTCACGTTTCTTAGGCACGAGGGCCAAAGCCTTCCAGGACGCCGGCTCAGTAGGGCCGGCCTATGCGCCCGTACACATATTCTTTTGTTTCAACAATTCTGAAGCCAGGACAGGATAGCCCACGCGCCGACAACTTGGCAAGCGGTGAGCTGACGAAGCCAGGAACCTTCAACCGCCGTGTTATACATAGAGATCCGGTGCTACCCACAGGGTCAATAGCGAAGGGCGGGCAGGAGGAATCCCTTCCCTACCTCCTCCCGCGCATCCCCTACCTGCGCCTGCGCTTCACGCTGCGGGCGCTTGGGCGGGCTCGGCTGCCGGCTTACCATGGCTCGCTTCTGCGCGGGGCTTTCGGCCATGCCCTTCGCAGGGCGGTCTGCGTCATGGGGGCGGAGCAGGCCTGCCTTAGCTGCCGGCTGCGGCGGGCGTGCGTCCATACGCGTCTCTTCGAGACGTTCGTCGAGGGCGAGCCG
>DATNKQ010000375.1:0-2966 GCA_035603315.1 Thermoanaerobaculia bacterium | reverse complement strand
CCCCTGCCGGGCGCTGACGGCGGCGGCCAGGCCGGCGACCGTCGGCGCGTCGAAGACGACGCCGAGCGGGACCTCGACGGCGAACGTCTCACGCATCCGCGCGAGAAGCTGGGTGGCGAGCAGCGAGTGGCCGCCGATCTCGAAGAAGCTCTCGTTCACGCCGACCGCCTCGACGCCCAGGAGCTCGGCGTAGAGACCGGCCACCACCTCCTCGACGGGCGTCCGCGGAGCCTCGGCCACTTCCCCGGCGGCAGCGGGCCGCGGTTCGGGAAGGGCGCGGCGGTCGACCTTTCCGCTCAGCGTCCGGGGCAGCTCCGCGAGGCGCACGAAGACGGTGGGCAGCATGGGCTCGGGGAGCTCCCGCGCCAGGGCGGCGCGCAGGCTCGACGGCGACAGCTCGCCCTCGCCGACGACGTAGGCGCAGAGATAGCTGCCGCCGGCCGGGTGCTCGCGGTCGATCACCGCCACGTCCGCCACGCCGGGGCAGCGGCGCAGGCGGTCCTCCACCTCGGCGAGCTCCACCCGCACGCCGCCCACCTTCACCTGCTGGTCGCGGCGGCCGAGGAACTCCAGGTTGCCGTCGGGAAGCAGCCGCCCGAGGTCGCCGGTGCGGTAGACGACGTCCGCCGGATCGTTGCCCACCGGGTTGGCGACGAAGGCGGCGGCGGTGAGGTCGGGGCGGTTCCAGTAGCCCAGCGTGCGATACGGAGTGCGAATGTAGATCTCCCCCACGGCGCCCGGTCGGCAGGGGTTCCCCTGCCCGTCGACGACCAGCGCGCGCGCTCCCGGCATCGGCTTGCCGATGGGGATCGACGGCCGCGCGGCGTCGTCCGGCGCGACCGGGTGGAAGAGCTTGACCATCGTCGTCTCGGTCGGACCGTAGAGGTTGACGAGACGGATGCGCTCGCCGAAACGTCCGTACCAGCGCAGAATGTCGGCCGGCAGCAGACGCTCCCCCGACAGCAGGACGTGGCGCAGGGCGCCGAAGGCGTCCGGGCTCGGCTCGGCGGCGAGAAGCTGGCGCAGCAGGGTCGGCACGCAGTGCACGAGGCCGACCGCCGCGCGGTCGAGCCAGCCGGCCAGCGCCGCCCCGTCGGCCAGGTCCTCGCGGCCCGGCACGGCGACCGTCCCGCCGCTCGCCAGGGGCGTCAGGACGTCGCGGAGGAAGGCGTCGAACGAGGGGCGCGTCAGCTGGCTCACCCGCGTCCCCGGACCGACCTCGAAGGTTGCGATCTCCCAATCGACGAAGTGGTCGACCCCCTTGCGCCGGCCAGCGATCGCCTTCGGGATGCCGGTCGAGCCCGAGGTGAAATAGATGTAGCAGAGCTCGTCCGGCCCAGCTTGGCGCCTCGGCGTGACCGCAGGCGCGGCTGGGGCCGACGGCGGCAGGAGATCGGACGCCGCGATCACGCCGGTGGAGGCGCCGATCTCTTCCCACAGCTCACGCCACTCCGGCTCGAGCACGCAGCAGGCCGGCTCGACGAGGGCGACCATCGCCTGGAGGCGCGCCGACGGGATCTCGGGATCGAGGTAGACGAAGGCGCAGCCGGTCTCCAGGCAGGCGAGGAGCGCCGCGACGACCGTCACCCGGTCTTCGGCGAGGACGGCCACGCGCTCGCCGGCAGGGAGCCCGGCGGCGAGCAGGTGGGCGGCCAGGCCGTCGGCCGCCGCGGCGATCTCCGCGTACGAAACCTCCACCCCGTTCGACAGGACGAGAGCTGGGGCGACGGGTGTCGCGGCCGCCTGCCGCCGGAAACGCTCGAGGGCCGAGGAGAAGCCCATCGTCAGCTCGCCGCGGGAAGGTCGAAGGCGTCAAGGAGAATGCCGAAGGTGAGCACTACCATCAAGAGGTCGCTCTCGAACGGCAGGTTGAGCCGGAAGCCTTCCTTGAGATAGCGCCGCTTGAGCCGCTCGACCGCCTGCGGATCGAAGTAGGCCTGGCGCTCGATGCGCTGGCAGGAGAGCAGGTCTTCCAGCCACGCGCCACCGCCGCGCAGGAGGTACGGGCTGCCGGGAGCGTGGAAGCCGAACTTCTCGCGCTCGAGGATCGCCTCCGGGACGCGCCCGGCCGCCATTCTGCGCAGCGCATACTTCTCGGTGAAGCCGTGGAGCTTGAGCTCCGGCGGCATGCGCACGGCGAAGTCGACCAGCTCGCGGTCCAGGAAGGGATAGCGCGCCTCCACCGAGTTGGCGAGCGCCATGCGATCGCCGTGGTCGCCCAGCAGGTGATCGCCGAGACGCAGCTTGCAGTCCAGGTAGGAGCGCTGGTGCAGGGGGTGGCGGCCGCGCAGGCGCTCGGGATTGACGAGCGGCTGGCAGAAGCAGTCGAATTCCGGCAGGCGCTCGCGCAACGCCGGCGCATATAGCGCCGCCTTGGCCTCGCCGAGCGGCGCTCCCTCCTGTTCGTAGAAGAGGTGGCGGTCGCCCCATAGGCGCTCGCGGATCTCCTCGCCGAGAAGGACGTCGAGCGGGTCGCCGCCCGCTCCACGGCCCGTTGGGTCGAAGCGGTCGAAGCGGTAGCCCACGTAGCCGGCGAATAGCTCGTCGGCGCCCTCGCCGGTCAAGATGACCTTGAGGCCGGCCGCACGCGCCGCCGCGGAGAGGGCGAGCGAGCAGGTGTTGTAACTCTCCTTGACCGGGCACTCGGCGTGCCAGACCATGGCCTCCAGGCGCTCGGCGATCTGCGGCCACTCGAAGAGGATCTCGTGATGCTCCGAGCCCACCTGCCGGGCCATCAGGCGCTGGAACGGCGCCTCGTCCCGCTCGGCGTCGGGAAATGTGATCGACAGCGAATGACGGCCCACTCCCGGAGAGACCTGTCCGATGGTGGCGGCGATCAGCGAGGAGTCGAGGCCGCCGCTCAGGTAGAAGCCGACCGGCACGTCGCCCTGCAGCCGGCGGGCGACCGCTGTTTGGAAGCGCTCCGCCAGGCCCGCAACGTAGTCGCGCTCGCAACCTTCATAGGC
>DATNKQ010000374.1:0-5853 GCA_035603315.1 Thermoanaerobaculia bacterium | reverse complement strand
CGGCGGGGAGGCCGCTGGCGAGCCGTTGCAGTACGCCGACTTCTGCCAATGGCAGAGCGAGCTCCTGGCGGCGGAGGAGACCGCGGCGGCACAGGTCTACTGGCAGGAGCAGGCCGCGGCGGCGCTGCGGGCCGTGCGGCTGCCCGGCGAGCGGACGGCGAAGAGCCCGTTCGTTCCGCGCGCGATCGATCTCGGCGTCGGCACCGAGCTGGCGGCCGGCATCGCAGAGCTGGCGCTCCTCTGGCAAGTGCCGCTGGCGGCCGTCCTCCTCGCCTCCTGGCAGGTCCTCCTCTGGCGCGCCACCGGCGAGCGGGAGCTGGCGGTCGGCGTGGCCGCCGACGGACGCCGCTATGCCGAGCTCGAGCGCGCCGTGGGGCTCTTCGCGCGCGCCCTGCCGGTCGCCGCGCGTTTGGCCGAGGAGATGCCCTTCCCGGACCTCGTGGCGCGGGCGGAGACGGCGCTCCGCGACGCCGCCGAGCGGCAGGACCTCTTCTCCTGGGATGACCTGGCGCCGGCCGCGGAGGCGGAACCGTTCGCGCCCTTCGCCTTCGCCTGGGACGACGAGCTCGCGGCGAGCGGCCGCCCCCCTTCCGGAATCCGCTTCGCGATCGCTCGGCCGCGCGCCTGCGCCGACCGCTATCTGCTGCGGCTGAGCGCGGCGGCCGCGGTGAGCGGGGCTCCCTTCGGGTTGGCGCTCGGCTATGACGCCGGCCGTTTGGCGCCGAGCATGGCTCTCCGCCTGGGCGAGGAGACGCTACGGCTTCTGGAGTCGATCCACCGAGCGCCCGCATCGGCGCTGGCGGATCTCCCCTTCCTCGGCGACGGCGAGCGCCACCGGCTGCTGGCCGAGACCGCCGGACCGGCAGCCGCCTACCCTCGCGGGCGCTGCATCCACCAGTGGATCGAGGAGCAGGTCGAGCGCACTCCCGCCGCCCTGGCGGTCGCTGCCCCCTCCGGGCGGCTGTCCTATCGCGAGCTCGATCTGCGGGCGCGTCGCCTGGCCCTCTCCCTGCGGGCGCTGGGGATCGGCCCCGAGGCCAAGGTCGCGCTCTGCGCCGGTCGCGCCCCCGATCTGGTGGTGGGGATCTACGGCATCCTCAAGGCGGGCGGGGCCTACGTACCGCTCGACCCCGACTATCCGTCGGAGCGGGTGGCCGCCGTGCTCGCGGATGCGGGGGTCGATCTCCTGCTCTGCGAGGAGCGCCTCGCTGCAAGCTTCTCGCGGTGGCCGGGGCGCCTGCTCACCCTCGAAGCGGGCCAGGCGGCGGAGGCGGCGTCGGCGGAAGCCCTGCGGTCATCGGAGGTCGGCCCCGGGAACCTCGCCTACGTCCTCTATACCTCGGGATCGACCGGCAAACCCAAGGGTGTCATGGTGACGCACGAGAACGTCGTCGCCTCGACCGCCGCCCGCCTCGCCTTCTACCCGGAGCCGGTCAGCGGCTTCTTCCTCGCCTCTTCTTTCGCTTTCGACAGCAGCGTCGCCGGAATCTTCTGGACTCTCTGCAGCGGGGGAGCGCTCCACCTGCCCGTCGAGGGTTTCCAGCACGAGCCCGAGCGCCTGGCCGAGATTCTCGCGCGCCAGGGAGTCTCGCATCTTCTTTGCCTCCCCGCCCTCTACGATCTCCTCCTGCGCCATGGCGATCCCGCGCACCTCGCCGGTCTGCGCTCGGTGATCGTGGCGGGCGAGACCTGTCCGCGCGAGCTGGTGGGCCGGCATTTTCGCCGGCTGCCGGAGGTGCCGCTCTACAACGAGTACGGGCCTACCGAGGCGACGGTGTGGACGAGCGTCCACCGCTGCTCGCGGGGCGACGAGGCCGGCCCGGTGCCGATCGGACGCCCCATCGCCAACTGCCGCGTCTACCTGCTCGACGGGGCGCTGCAGCCGGTGTCGGCGGGGGTGGCCGGAGAGTTGTGCGTCGCCGGACCCGGCGTTGTGCGCGGCTACCTGGGCGCGCCGGAGGCGACCGCGGCGAGCTTCCTGCCCGATCTCGCGGGCCGCGGCGAGCGCCTCTACCGCACCGGCGACCTCGCCCGCTGGCGGGAGGACGGGTGGCTCGAGTTCCTCGGCCGCCGCGACGGCCAGGTCAAGGTCCGCGGCTTTCGCATCGAGCCCACCGAGGTGGAGGCGGCGCTGGCCGCGCATCCCGGGGTGAGGGCGGCCGCCGTGGCGCTGCGCCGGGACGCGCTAGGGGAGGGCCGCCTGGTGGGGTATTACGAGGTGGGAGAGGCCGCTCCCGCCGTCGAGGAGCTGCGCGCGCATCTGCGCCGCCGGTTGCCGGAGCCCATGGTGCCCGCCCTCCTGGTCGCTGTCGCCCATCTGCCGCGCACGCCGAGCGGCAAGCTCGACCGCGGCGCGTTGCCGGCGCCGGACCTGGGGCGGCCGACTTCCGAGCGCGACGTCTTGGCGCCGCGAAACGGCATCGAGGCGCTCCTCGCCGGCATCTGGGCGGAGGTGTTGCGCCTGCCCAGGGTAGGCGTCGAGCACAGCTTCTTCGACCTCGGCGGCGACTCGATCTCGGCCGTCCGGCTGCGGGTCAAGGCGCAGCAGAGCGGGCTCTCCTTCTCGGTGCAGCAGCTCTTCGCCCACCCGACGATCGCCGAGCTGGCGACGGTTCTCGCCGTGGGCGGCGCCGCATCCCGCGGCGCCGAAGCGGCGCCGCCGGGCGGTCCCTTCAGCCTCCTCGCCCGCGAAGACCTGCTGCGCCTGCCCGGCGACGCGGAGGACGCCTACCCGCTCGCCATGCTCCAGCTCGGCATGCTGGTGCACGGCGAGCTCGGCCGCGCCGACGCGCTCTACCACGACGTCGTGAGCCTCCTGGTCACCGCGCCCTGGAACCCCGAGGCGCTCCGGTCCACGCTCCGCCAGCTCGCCGCTCTCCATCCTGTGCTGCGCACGTCGTTCCACCTCTCCGCGTACAGCGAGCCGATCCAGGTCGTCCGCCGCGCGGCCGAGATCCCCCTCGCGGTCGTCGACCTCCGAGGGCTCGCGGAGCCGCTGCGGGAGCGGGAGGTGGCCGCCTGGCTGGACGCCGAGAAGAACCACCCGTTCGCCTGGGAAGAGGCGCCCCTGCTGCGGGTCACCGTCCATCTCTTGACCGCCGCGATCTTCCATTTCGGTCTGGCCGAGCACCACGCCATCCTCGACGGCTGGAGCGCCTCGATCCTCCTGGCCGAGCTGTTCGAGAGTTACATGGAAGGCGTCGCCGGCCGTGCGCCGGCGGCGCGCACGCCGCCCGGAGCGGGCTTCCGGGACTTCGTCGGCCTCGAGCGCCAGGCGCTCGCCAGCGAGGCGACGCGGAGCTTCTGGTCCGCTCGGCTCGCGGGCGCCGAGCAGGAGCCGTTCCCGCGCTGGGACGCCCGCCCCGCGCCGGGTGCGGCGGCGCCGCTGCACCAGGAGCAGGTGCCCGTCGGCGCCGCTCTGTCGGCGCGCTTGCATCGGTTCGCGGCGGCGCTCGGCGTGCCCGTCAAGAGCGTGTTGCTGGCCGCGCACCTGCGTAGCCTTTCGCTGGCGAGCGGGCGCCGCGAGCTCATCACCGGCCTCATGGCGCACGGCCGGCCGGAGGAGGAGGGCGGCGACCGCGCCCTCGGCCTCTTCCTCAATTCGCTGCCGTTGCGTTTTCGGCTGGACGGCGGCAGCTGGGCCGAGCTGGCGCGCGCGACCTTCGCTGCCGAGCAGGAGCTCCTCCCCCATCGCCGCTATCCCTTCGCGCGGCTGCAGCAGGAGCACGGCCGGCGGCCGCTGTTCGAGACCGTCTTCAACTTCGTGCACTTCCACCTGCTGGCAGGCTTGCGCGGCGCCGCCGGCGTCGAGGTCCGCGGCGCCCCCGGCCACGAGCGGACGAACTTCCCGCTCGCCGCCCATGCGAGCCTCGCCATCTCCGACTCCCGGGTCGGCCTGCTGCTGCTGGCGGACGGCCGCGAGATCGGCACCGCGCAGCTCAAGGCCCTGGCCGGGATCTACGCTCGGACCCTGGAGGCGATGGTGGACGACCCGCGAGCGCTCTACGAGCTGGCGCCGATCCTGTCGCCGGCCGAGTCCCACCAGCTCCTGGCGGAATGGAACGACACCCGCGCGGAGCTGCCGGCGGCGCTCTCCACCGCGCACGAGCTGGTGGCCGCCCAGGCCCGCCTTCACCCGCAGCGCGCCGCCGTGGTACAGGGCGGGGAGACCATGCTCTACGGCGAGCTGGAGCGGCGGTCCAGCCAGCTCGCCCATGCGCTGGTGGCCGCAGGGGCCGGTCCGGGCGCCCGCGTCGGCATCTGCCTGCCCCCTCGCCCGGAGCTGTTGATCGCGCTTCTGGCGGTGCTCGAGACGGGCAGCGCCTACGTGCCGCTCGATCCCGCCGGCCCGCCGGCGCGGCTCGCCTTCCAGGTCGCCGATTCCGGCCTGTCCTGGGTGCTGACCCTGGACGAGCTCGCGCCGGCGCTGCCGGCCGGCGTCCCTATTTTCCGTCTCGACGCCGACCGCTGGCCCGCGGCGGCAAAAGGGCCGCCGGCCCTGCCGGCAGCGCCCGAGAGCCTGGCGTACGTCCTCTACACCTCCGGCTCGACCGGCGAGCCGAAGGGGGTGATGGTGGCGCACCGCAACCTCTCCGCGGCCATCGCCGCCCGGCTCGCCGCCTATCCTCGTCCGGTGGAGCGCTGGCTGCTGCTCCTGCCGTTCACTTTCGACGGCTCGCTCACCCCCATCTTCGGCACGCTGGCGACCGGCGGCACCCTCTGCCTGCCGCCGCCTGGGGCGGAGAGGGACCCGGCGGGCATCGCCCAGGCGATCGCCCAAGCCCGCGTCACCCACCTGCTCAGCCTGCCGTCCTGGTATCAGCAGATCCTCGCCGCCGCGGCGGTCGGGCAGCTCGGCTCGCTCGCCACCTGCCTGGTGGCCGGCGAGCCTTGCCCGCCGGGGCTGCCGGCGCTCCACTGCGAGCTCCTGCCGGGCTGCGCGCTGGTCAACGAATACGGCCCCACCGAGGCGACGATCTGGTGCACCCTCCACCGCGCGGGCGGCGAAACGGGCGCCGCGGTGCCGATCGGCCGGCCGATCGCCAACGCCCGGGCGCTGGTGCTCGACGACTTCCTGCAGCCGGCGCCGGTCGGCGCTCCGGGCGAGATCTGGATCGGCGGCGCGGGGGTGGCGGTGGGTTACCTCGACCGTCCCGACCTCACCGCCGACCGCTTCCGGCCCGATCCGTTCTCCGGCGCCGCCGAGGCCGGCGGCCGGCTCTTCAAGAGCGGCGACCTGGGGCGGCGGCGGCCGGACGGCGAGATCGAGTTCCTCGGCCGCCGCGATCACCAGGTCAAGGTGCGGGGCTTCCGCGTCGAGCTGGGCGAGATCGAGAGCGCGCTCGCCGAGCATCCGGCGGTGGGCCGGGTGGCGGCGATCGTGCGGGAGCCCGCGGGCTCGCCGGAGGACCGCCGCCTGGTCGCCTGCTTCGAGGCCCGCCGGAGCGGCCCCGGCGCCGCCGAGCTGCGCGAGTTCCTGAAGCCCAGGCTTCCCGCCTACATGATTCCGGCGAGCTTCGTCCGGCTGCCCGAGCTGCCGCTCTCGGCGGCGGGGAAGGTCGACCGCCGGGCCCTCCAGGCCGCGGTCGAGTCGGCCGAGAAGGCGGCGGAGGCGAGCGATCAGGGGCCTGCCGCGGCGCCGCCGCGCGACAGCCTCGAGCTGCAGCTCCTGCAGATCTGGGAAGAGGTGCTCGCCGTGCGGCCGATCGGCGTCCGCGACGACTTCTTCGACATCGGCGGCCACTCGCTCCTCGGGGTGTCGCTGGTGTCCCGCATCGAGAGCCGCCTGGGCGTCGCCTTGCCGCTCACGGCGCTCTTCGAGGCGCCGACCATCGAGCGGCTGGCGGAGATGCT
>DATNKQ010000368.1:0-4068 GCA_035603315.1 Thermoanaerobaculia bacterium | reverse complement strand
GATTCCGCGTCCAGAAATCTGAAGCACAGCTCATCCTCGGGGCGAGACTTCCTCCCTCCTGGGCGGGGACAAGCCCCGCCCCTACACAAACAGCGCCGTCCCTACGTCACCTTGAAGACGTCGACGAGCACAGTAGGATTGCCGGCCTGTTTCTCGCGATGTTCGCGAAGCGAGGTGCGCCATGAGCTCCGCCGACTCCTCCCTCTCCCGCCTGCGCGACGCCATCGGCGAGGTCGACCGCGCCCTCCTCGAGCTGTTGCGCCGGCGCATGGACCTGGCCGCCGAGGTGGGGCGGATCAAGGCCGCCTCGGACGCGCCGATCGTGGTGCGCGACGTCGAGGACCGCGTGCTCGTCCGCGCCCGCCAGGAGGCCGAGGCCTGCGGGGTCTCGGAAGAGGTCCTGGACTCGATCTTCCAGGCCATCATCCGCGGCTCGGTCGAGCGCCAGTACCGGGTGGGGATCGCGCTGCGCGAGCGGCGGGGCGAGCGGGTGCTGATCGTCGGCGGCGCCGGCGGCATGGGCTCGTGGTTCCGCGGCTTCCTCGAGCTCGCCGGCCACGCCGTGGAGATCGCCGATCCGGCCCTGACCGGCCTCCCCCGCCACCGCGGCCGCTTCGTTTCCGTGGCGGCGATCAAGGATCTCGATGCCTACGCCGCCATCCTCGTCGCCGTGCCGCTCGCGGGGACGCCGCGGGTGCTCGAGGAGATCGTCGCCCGCGCCCCGCGCGGGCCGGTCGTCGAGATCACCTCCATCAAGTCGCACCTCGCGGAGGCCCTGGGGCGGGCCCGCGGGGCCGGCGTCCGCGTCGTCGCCCTCCATCCCATGTTCGGTCCCGGCAAGTCGCCCTACGAGCCGCTGACCTTCGTGCTCGCCGCCCAGCGCGATTCCGGGGTCGAGGAGCGCGAGCTGGCGCCGCTCCTCTCCCATCCCTACACGCGGCTGGTGACCGTCCCCCTCGACCACCACGACCGCCTGATGGGCTGGCTCCTGGGGCTCGCCCACCTGACCAACATGCTCTTCGGCTCGGCGCTGACCCGCTCCGGGATCGCCCCCCGCGAGCTCCACGACTGCGCCTCGACGACCTTCCTCCGCCAGGCCGGGACCGCCCTCTCGGTGCTGCGGGAGGACCCCGATCTCTACATGGACATCCAGCACCTCAACCCGCACCGCCACGAGGTCTACGCCGCCGTGCGCGAGGCCTTGGTCCGGCTGGAGGCGCTGGTCGACGCCCGCGACCGCGACGGCTTCCGCGACACCCTCTCCGCCGCGCGGGAGGCCCTGGCCGGAGAGGGTTAGGCGATCAGGCCACGCGCCGCAGAGCCAGCAGGGTGAGGTCGTCCCCGCGCGGCGCGCCGCTCAAGAATTTCTCCATGTCCGCCCGGCAGGCGGCGAGGAGGTCGGTCAGGGGACGGTCCTTGACCCGGCGCAGGACGGCGGCCGCCCGGCCGATGCCGTACTCGCCCTCGTCCGTCGCCGCCTCGGTCCAGCCGTCGGTGTAGAAGAGCAGGGTATTGCCGGCCGCCAGCTCGAGGTCGCGGGCCGCGTACTCGGCCTCGCAGAAGAGCCCCAGCGGCAGCCCGCCGCCCTCGACGGGACGGACGCCGCGGCGGTCGGAGAGGAGCGGCCGCGGATGCCCGGCGTTCGCCAGCTCCACCCGTCCTCCCGGGTAGAGCCGGGCCGCCAGCAGGGTGGCGTAGGCGGCGGGGAGGGTGACCTCGCAGAGCAGGCGGTTGGCCCGGGTGAGCAGGGCGGCGAGCGGCAGCTCGGGGGCCGCCAGCGCCCGCAGGAGGGCGTGCAGGTGCGACTGGACGAGCGACGCCGACACCCCCTTGCCGGAGGCGTCGCCCACCACCAGGTGGAGAGGCTCGTCGTCGCGCTGCGGCCGCAGCAGATCGTAGTGATCGCCGGAGACCGGCCCCAGTGGTTCCCACAGGAGCGCCACCTCCCAGCCGTCGTGCGCCAGCTGGCGCGGCGGCAGGAGAGCGGCCTGCACCTTCGCCGCCGTCTCCAGGTCCTTCTCCAGCGCCTTGCGCTCGGCCGGGGAGAGGCAGTCGAGGCAGATGGTCAGGAGCGGATCGGCCGCCAGCCGGTCGTGCTCGACGGTCCCCAGACAGACGGCGCATTGCCCCCAATTTCCGCCGTCGAGGCGCTCCAGGGCGCTGTCGACGTGCCGCAGGAGCTCGACGAGCTGGCTCTCGCGGACGGTGACCGCAAGGCTCGCCAGGCGCTCGCGCCGCTCGAGCAGCTCGCCGCGCACTTCCTCGAGGGTGGTCATGGCCGCCCTCCCGCCGCCTTCCGCAGGAACGTGATCTGGCCGGCGTGGTAGGCGTTGTGCTGCAGGACCCCGAAGAGCATCCCCCGCACCGTGGCGTCGCTCCCGGCGACCGGGTCGTCGAGCTGGGTGTCGGCGAGGTCGAGCACGCGCGCATGGAGGGCGGCATGGGAATCCTCGAGCGCCTGGAGCGCCGCCTTCCAGGCCTCGGCGGAGCGGTCCCCGACGGGCGGAAAGTCGCGCTCGGGCGGGAGGTTCTGCAGCCGCTCACCGTCGAGCCGCCGCCGCGGCACCTCGTTCCACACCGTCAGGTGGTGGACGAGCTCCCAGATCGAGTGCGCTCCGGCGACCGGCCGCGCGGCGGCTACCGCCTCGTCGGCTCCGGCGAGCGCCTCGGCCACCGCCGGGCCGTGCCAGGCGCCGCCCCGAAACGCGCGCTCCAGTTGATCGGCGAAGCTTTCGATCTGGCTCATCACGGTCTCCCTTTCGGATTTCCAACGTCCGCGAGAATCAGTCTACTCCCGCCGCCACACGCGGACGGTGCCGCCGCCGTACTCCGGGCTGGTGAAGGCGGCGACGGGACGGTAGGCCGCCGTAGCTTCCGGCCGCGCCAGGAACGCGGCCAGACCGCGCTCGCGGAACGCCGGCACGTCGACGAGGTAGTCCGGCCGCGCCGCGGCGAGGAGGTCGGGGAGATGGCCGGCGGCTCTGGCCGCTAGGACTTGTGGGCTGATGAGTCCACCGAGGTCGAGGACGCGGAGCCTAGAGACGTAGCCGACGACGCCGATCTCGCTGGCGGCCACGGTGGCATCCGGTGAGCCGGCGGCATCCCGCGCCAGGAACCGGCCGACCTGCTCGTAGACCGCGAAACGCGGGTCCGGCGCCCTTCCCCACTGCCGGCCGAGATCGGCGAGCGAGGGAGCGAGAATGGGGAGGAGCGCCAGGACGGCGAATCCCCAACCGATCGCTTCCCGCGATCCCATCGCCAGCCCCCGGCGGAGGAGCGCCGCCAGCCGGGCGCCGAGCGCAACCGCCGCCAGGACGGCGAGGAAGAGGACCGCCTGCAGCAGGGCCTCCTCGTACCAGGGCGCGAAAGGAACGCCGGCCAGCCGGTAGACGATCTCGTGGAGGGCCACCCAGAGGCCAAGGGCGGCGAAGAACGGGCGCCTCAGGAGCCCCGAGCGGAGGCCGACCACGAGGCCCGCGGCGGCGAGCCCGAGGAGCGCGGCGCAGGCCGGCAGCGGCAGGCTCCGCCGCAGCCAGAGCCACTGCGAAACGGTATAGCCGTGGACGGACAGGGACAGCTCGGCTCTCTTGGCCGCCCAGGTGTTGGGGAGGAAGGTGCCAAAGAGATGCGTTAGCCAGGCGAGCCAGACGGACAGAGGGACGAGACCGGCGGCGGCGAAGGGCAGAGGCGGGCGGCGATCTCTTACCCAGAGCACCAGGCCGATGGCGGCGGCGGCCAGAGCGGCGTCGAGGCGCAGGGCCATGGCGGCGGCGGCCAGGAGGCCTGCCGCGATCTGGGCTCGCGGGCTGCCGTGATGAAAGGCTAGAAAGGCGGCAGCGACGACGATCGCGAGAACCAGGAGGGTTTCCGTTCCCAGCATCTCTAGGTTCCAGCGGAACAGCGCCGCGGTGGCGCCGAAGAGAAGGCTTGGGACGGGGGTGGTCCTGCCGGGATCGTTTCGTCCCCCGGGCGCGCCTTCGAGAGTTTCGCCCTCCGGGCGAGCGTGGCTCGCCCGGAGGACGAAACGACCCGGCAGGGCGACCGTCGAGAACAGCGGGATGAGGAAGA
>DATNKQ010000364.1:0-9264 GCA_035603315.1 Thermoanaerobaculia bacterium | reverse complement strand
GATTCCGCTCATTGACCATGAACAAGATCCGCAGCTACTGCTCGCGGCCTGCCACAACTTGGTCCTCTGCTACATCGATCTCAACCAACCTGAGCAGGCTCTCTCTCTATACCTCGAAACCAAGGATCTCTATAAGGAGTTCTCCGACTCCCTCATCCTCCTGCGCTCTTCCTGGCAAGAGGGACAGCTGCTCCGCGACCTCGGGCACTTCCGCGCCGCGGAAGCGGCATTGCTGCGCGCTCGGAAAGGATTCCTGGAACGCGACCTTGCCTACGAGGTCGCGGTGGTGTCGCTCGACCTCGCCACGGTCTACGTCAAGCTGGGTTCCACCGAGCAGGTCAAGGAAACCGTGGCGGAGACAGTACCGATCTTCCGCGCCCTGCGGGTCGACCGCGAGGCCCTGGCAGCGCTCCTCCAACTGCAACAGGTTGCCGACCAGGAGCATCAGGCTCTCGAGCTGATTCGCCTCCTCGCCGCTCGCCTCGAACATCTCCCCAACCAGCGGCTGGCCAAGTAGGGGTTCAAGCCGTCGGGGGCACGCAGGTGCCGCCGACGGCTTCCTCGCAATCCACTTCCTGGCCGACGAGCGCCGATGTCAGTTAAACTGATATCGGAGTTGAGCGGTTTGGGAAATCATCCTTCCCTCAAGGACCTTGAGGACTTCCTGCGTCGTACTTCCCAGCGGAGCCGCGGGCACTGCGACCGAAGCCTGGTGCGTCACTTGCTGGCCGGCTGTTCCTATTGTCGGCGCCGTTTAGCGGCGATCCAACGTCGAGAGGCAAAGAAGCTTCGGGATGCCGATGACCCCAGCTGTCTGGGAGAGAACCGAGCCTCGACCGGCGCTGAGACCTACGAGGAGGCTCTCTCCAGAGCGGACAGGACGGTCTCCTTCTTCCTCTCCGAGGGCCGGCCGGTGGAGGAACCGCCTGGCGCTCTCCTGGCCGAGCTTGCCCCCTTCCCTGGCGAGCCTACACCTGGGAGGGCGAGCGGGCGCGCGATTCCCGCCCTCGTTCGCTGGCTCATCTCCCGCAGTCACAGAGTGCGCTTCCAGGATCCACACGAGATGCTCCACTGGAGTCTCTTGGCTCGCGTGGCCGCGGACTCCTGTACCGTCGAGAATGCGCGCAACGAGCCGCGACTGGCCGACCTCCGCGCGGGAGCTTGGGGGCAGCTTGGCAATGCCCTCCGCGTAGCTGGCCGGCTGGAGGAGGCGGAAGAGATGATGCAGGCGGCTCTCGGCTATGCCCAGTCCGGCACCGGCGACCTAGCCTTGCGCGCGAGGCTGCTCTGCCAAACGGCTTCTCTCCTGAGCTATCAGCGACATTGCGACAGTGCACTCGGACTGCTTGACGAATCAGAGGGGATCTACCTGGAAATCGGAGAGCGACACTCGCTCGCCTGTACCAACGTCACCAGGGCCGTTGCCTACGCATATGCCGGCGAGCCGGACCGAGCCGTGCAAGTCCTCGAGGCGATCGTCCGTCGCATCGACGGGGAGGAAGATCCACACCTTCTCCTGGCGGCTCGCCACAATCTGATGCGAGCTTACATCGACCTGCAACAACCCGAGAAGGCTCTGGCACTCATTTCAGAGATGAGGGAGCTGCGACGGCAGCTCGAAGAACCGCTCATCTTGCTACGCTCGTCCTGGCAGGAAGGAATGCTTTTCCGAATTTTGGGATACTTGGAAGCTGCGGAGGCTGCCTTGGTGGCAGCACGAAAGGGCATGATCGAGCGCGGCCTCATATATGAAGTGGTCATCATTTCCCATGACCTGGCTGCGGTGTATCTGCGGCAAGGGCGGACCGCCAAGCTCGAGGAGACCATTGAAGACACTCGAAGCATCGTCCACACTCAGCGCGTGCCTCAAGAGGCCTTGGTATCCCTTCGAGAGCTAGAGCGGGTCGTCAGCCACTAACGCTGGGGCAGATCACTACCTTTCTGGCTTCTCGCGCTCCTTTTTCCAGGCGTTGCGGCGGGCGATGGCTTCCTTGACCACCCGCTCGCTGCGCTCGAAGCGGCGGTCGCGGGCCTTTCGGGGGTCGGCATCGCCTTTGAGGTCGAAGCCGTAGAGGAGGGCGAAGAAGGAGGCGGGGTGGGAGCCCACCGCGGGCAGCACCTCCAGGAGGTCTCCGAAGGCGAGCTGCGTCTCCCCTTCCAGCAGCGCCTGCAGCCTGCCCGGCTGCCAACCTAGCCGGCTCTCGACGGCCTCGACGGTCGTCCCGTGCTGGGCGATCCTCTCGCGCAATGCTGCGGCGATGCGCCGCTCCTCGGGGCTCGTCGACATGGGCCTGGGTCGCCTATCGTAGCACTGCGTAGTTTTCTGAAGGAAGTACGTCGCAGAGCGCCCGGGAGGATCGTGTAGATTGCCGCGCATGCCGTTCCTCTCGAAGGCCGCCGATGCCTTCCTGCTGCCGGCGCGGGACCTGCTCCGCGGCCTCGACCGCTGTCTGGGCTCGGGCTGCCGGGGCCTCGGCCGCGTCGCCCTCGGCCTTCTCGCCGCCTGGTGGCTGTACGTGCCCGTCCACGAGATCCTGCACGCCGGCGCCTGCCTCGCGGCCGGCGGCAAGGTGACGCGCCTGGAGATCGCCCCGCTCTACGGCGGCGGACTTCTCGCGCGGATCGTTCCCTTCGTGGTGCCGGGAGGCCGGTACGCGGGACGGCTGTCGGGCTTCGACACCCGCGGCAGCGACCTGATCTACCTGGCGACCGACCTCGGGCCCTTCCTGCTGACCGTTCCCGGAGTCTGGGCCCTGCGCCGCGCCGCCCGTGCATGTCGTCCGTTTCTCTTCGGGGCGGCACTGCCGTTCGCGCTCGCGCCCTTCCTCTCGCTGACGGGCGACGCCTACGAGATCGGCTCGCTCCTGGTCACCCGCCTGCCTCCCTGGTCGGCGGCGCCGGTGAAAGGCCTCCTCCGCGGCGACGATCTCTTCCGCCAGGCCTCCGCGCTCGCCGCGCAAGGAGCCGCCGCCCCATGGGCAGGCCTGATCCTCGCCGCCGCCCTTGGAGCGCTGTGGGCCTTTCTGACCTACGGCCTGGCGGGCGGGCTCGCCACCCTCTGCGGAGCGGAGCCGGTCGCCGGCGCGAGCCCGGCCGAGGCCGACGAAAGGACCCCGCGCTGAGGCGCGGAGGATCAGGCGGAGAGCTTTTCCCAATCGGAGTCGGGGGCGTCCTGAGCGATGGCGAGGCCGCCGTCGGAGCCGACGAAGATGGGGTCCTTGACCACCGTCACCCGGCCGCCGCCGACCGCCCGGAGCTCCTCCTCCAGCCGGGCCCCCAGGCCGCGGATGAGCCCGGTGCCGCCGGAGAGGATGACGTTGTTGCGCACCTTCTCCTGGTACTCCGGCTGGACGCGGGAAAGGAGGTCAAGCATGGACTCGGCGAGCGACGGCAGGATGCCCTCGCAGGCCTGCCGCATCTCCTGCGTGACGTCGATCTGGGTGGGCTTGCCGTTGACCGGCACGGTGACGAGGACCGGGCTCTTAGGCTCCCCGACGAAGCTGGCCTCCTCTTTCCAGGCGCGGACCATGTGGATCGAGAAGCTCGCCTGGGGATGGCGCTCCTTGATCAAGCGCGCCAGCTGCTCGTCGATCCAGTCGCCGGCCTGGGTCAGCGTGCGCTGGTCGTCCTCGGTCGGCAGGCGGCCGTTCATGACGCAGAAGTCGGTGGTGCCGGCGCCGATGTCGATGATCATGGTGTGGAGGAGGGCCTCCAATCCGTAGGCCACCGCGAACGGCTCGGAGACGATGATGAGGCTGTCCGCGGCGTCCTGCATGGCCTTCCGCACGTGCTGCTTGTTGACTCGCAGCGCCTCGGCCGGGACGCCGACGACAGCGCGCACCTTGAGGCCGTTCTTGGTCTCGCGGTCGACGCCGGCCAGCGACAGGAGATGCCAGAGCAGCTCGCGCACCGCCGCGGCGTCCTTGTCCGAGCCGTCCTTGATCAGGCCCTCCTCGAGCGGGCGGTGGAGGTCGAGCATGGGACGGTTGTCGAGCGCCTCGCGGCCGATCAGCACGGGCTTCTTCAGGACCTTGCGGGCGACCATGTCGAGCGGCCAACCGACGTAGCTCTCGACGACGTGGCGCTGGCCGTTCGAGGAAGAGATCGAGCTGCGCGAGGTGCCGAGATCGATCCCGACGTTCAAGATCTGGTTCTTGGTGCTCATGAATCCAATTCCTTTCTCTCCGGAGCGGCCATCGAGTCGGCGTAGGCGCCGATCCCCCGGGCGAGAGCTTCGGCGATCGACTGGCGGTAGGAAGGCTGCGCCAGCAGGCGCACCTCTTCTTCGTTCGACAAGCAGGAGACCTCGGCGAGGATCGCCGGCATCTCGGTCGACAGGAGGACGATGAAGGGCGCCGCTTTGACGCCGCGGTCTTCGAGCGCGGGATTGTCCTTGCGGAGGGTGCGGTAGAGCGATCCCTCGACGGCCTGCGCCAGGCGCCGCGAGTTGTCCTGCCGGACGCCGGCGTAGATGCGGTCGAGGATCTGGCGGAGATCGGCCAGCGAGAACCCGGAGTCGCGGTTCTCGGCGGCGGCGAGCTGCGTCAGGAAAGGATCGTCGGTCGGCCCCAGATAGTAGGTCTCGATGCCGCGCGCCTTGCGGTTTTCGATCCAGTTGACGTGGACCGAGACGAAGATGTCGGCGCCCGCCTGGTTGGCCAGGGCCGCGCGCTCCTCGAGATCGACCGCCTCGTCCGCCTCGCGCGTCGTGAGGACGCGGAACGACCGCGCCTCCAGGAGCTGGCGGACCCGCAGCACGATGTCGAGCGTCAGGTCCTTCTCGGTCAGCCCCAACGGGGTGCGGGTGCCAATGCTCGCTCCGCCGTGGCCGGGATCGAGGACGATCGTCCGCACGGCGAGCGGAAAGACGGAGGGGTCGATCGACTGCGGAGGGGCGAGACGGCCCGTCACTCGGCTGCTGGCGGCCGCCGGGCGAGCGGCCGGCGACATCGAGCGGCGGACACCTCTTGACGCCTGGGAACCTGCGTCCTGGTCCGGCGTCAGGCTCGAGATGAGCCGCGAGGAACCGAGAAGAGCGGCCGAAAGGAGGGCCAGAGCGAAGATCCTGAGGACCAGGCGGCTGCGTCCCGGCTTGCGCCGGTTCCGCGGGAGCTGGCCGCGGAGGAGGTCGACGTTCTCCTGGACCAGCTCGGCGAGCAGACGGCGCTTCAGCCGATCGTTCGCCGTCATCTTCGTATGCCCTGCCGACACCTCTTCAACTCAAATCTCCCTTCAACTCCGCGAGACCGCAGCCGGCGCCAAGTTTTTGCGGCCAAGAGTATACGACCTTCAGCCGCCTTGCAGGTGGATGCGCAGCCGGCCGGCGTCTTCCTCGATCCCCGTGACCTCCACTCCTCCGCCGGTCAAATCGAGGACGATGTGCAGCTCGTTCGACTTCGGCCCCACGTGGTAGCCGGTCCGCACCTGGCGCACCTGGCGGGTCGCTACCGTCAGCTGACTGGCGGCGAAGGGCCGGCGGATGCCGGCGAGCTTGATCACCTCGCGCGGCGGGTCCCCGTCGATGCGGAACCGCGTGTAATCGCCGCGGTGGATGGCCCCGTTGCCCCACAGGACGACCTCCGTGCCGGCGGTGGTCTGCTCCCAGGTGATCTTCTCGATCTCGCTCGCCGGCGCGGAACGGGCGGCGGGAGCGGCCGGAGTCTTCGCGCCGGCGGTGGACGGAGCGGTCGGCGCGATCGGCGGAGCGATGGGAGCGGTCGGAGCAGGCAGCGCGGGCGCATCTACGGCGGCGCGTCGCGGCGCGGGGCGCGCCGGCCGTTCCGGGACCGCCGTCGGGGGCTCCGGACGACCTCCGTGGAGCACCCTGCCGAGCAGGTTCCCTTGCGTCAGCACGGCCCAGGCCGCGAGCCCCAGGACCCCGGCCAGCACAGACCAGCGCAGGATGCGGGAAGAGAGCAGAGGGTGGCGCGTGTCCAGGGTCTGGAAGGTGGGCGCCGGGACCGGCGCGGCCAGAGCGGGGGAAGCCGGCAGAGCGGGAGGAGGGGTCCGAGCGGCCGGCGGTGGCTCGGCGGCCGCGCCCTGGACGATGGAGGCCAGCGGCGGCAGCGGCTGCGGGAGGGCCGCGGGAACCTCCTGCGGCGGCGCCGGCTTTGGAGCCGACGGCGCGGCGGCGACGGCCGGCGCGGCGTCCGCCGGCGTGGCGGGCGCAGGCGCGCTCGCCACGTCGAACGGCGTGCCGCCCTCGCGCACGTAGTTGTCGACCATCTTGTAGATCAGCTCGCGGGAGAGCGGGCTGAGCTCCAGGAAGCGGATGCCCATGCCCGCCGGCGCGTCTGGCGCCGCGTCGAGCTGCCGCGTCCAGACTACCTCGCCCGTCCCCTGGATGAGCTCGAAGCCGTCGCCCAGCCGGAACTCGAAGCCCAGGACCCTGCCGACCGGCTCCGGGTTCTGGGTGCGAATGAACATTCCTCCGGGCGAGATGTTCGAGGAGAACTCGCTGATGAAGCCGCTGAACCATTCGAACTTGAGCTGGACCCGGGTGGCCAGCGGGATGCGCCGGGAATCGCGCGGAACGGCGGCGTCGGACATGGCGAGGCTTGAGGATCTTTCACGACGACCCCTATGACGCGCGCCCGTGCAAGACGGCGCTTGGCCTCCTGACTCCGGCAAACACCACGGACTTCGGCGGACGGGTCGATCTTTAAGCTGGATCTTATCAGCGATCGACCCGCCGCGCCCGCGCTATCCCCGCTCCCTCCGCTCCCGCCGCAGGAAGGCGGCGAGGTGGCGGGCCAGTTTCACCGTCAGCCCCTCTTCCTCGGCGGCGTGCTGGAAGAGGATGAGAGCGGCCAAGGCTTCGCGGTCGACGTCGCGGGAGGCGAAGACCGGCATGATCTCGACCGCCAGCTGCTTGAGCTCGGCGATGCAGCCCTCCTCGGCGTAGAGGATGGCGAGGTCGAGCGAGACGAGGGCCGCGTCGTACCCCATCTCCCGGGAGAAGAACTCCGCCTGGACCTCCCGGAAGGCCGCCTCCGCCGGCCCGCGCCGGCCGAGCCCGGCCGCGATCCTCCCCTCCGCCCAGCGCAGCCGGACGAGGTCCAGCGGGTTGCCCAGCTCCTCGGCGACCCGGCGGGTTTCGGGCAGCAGCGCCTCGGCCTCCGCGTGCCTGCCGGCGGTCGTCAGCAACCAGACCAGGTTGTGCCGGGCACAGAGGAGGAGGCGAGGGTCGCGAGCATTGTCGATCAGAAGCTGCGCCTCGCTCAATAGAGCAAGGGCCCCTTCGAGATCTCCCATCTCTTCCAGGACCTTCGCCTTCTTGACCTGGCTGCGCCCGACCCGGTGCAGATCGCCGAGATCGCGGTAGAGGGCGATGGCGGCATCCACCAACTCCAGAGCTTCGGCCAGCCGCCGCTGGCTCCGGCGCAGCGAGGACTTGAGGTGGAGCACCTCCGCGCGGGTAGCAGGATTGCCCGTCATGCTGATGTCGAGATAGTCATCGGCTCTCCGGAAGGCCGTCTCGGCGCTCCACAGCTCGCCGAGAATGCGGCGGGCGTTGCCGAGATTCGCCCAGCATTTTGCCCGCAGATCGACGACCCAGTGCGGATCGTAGGCCTCGGCGACCAGCAGCTCGGAGATCTCCGTGGCGAGCTCCGCTAGTGTGACTGCGCGGGTGGGGTCCTCGAAGCCCGCTTCGAAAGCAGCCCGGAGGAGGAGCTGGCAGAGCCCCCAGGTTTGGAAACGGGGCTCGTCCCGGACCATCGCCAACTGCGTGTCGAAGGGGTGGGGAGCCAGCTCCTCCAGGAGCTGGGGAGCCTGCCTCCCCTCGATGACTGCCACTTTCTCGTCCCAGTGCTCGAAGTCCCGTTGCAGGCGAAGGATCTCGTCGTACGTCTGCCGGCAGGTCGGGCAGACCGCCAGGAAGTGAGGCACGACGTCCCTCACCAGCTCCTCGTGCTCCAGATCGCCGGACAGCCACCGCGCCAGCAGCTCGATCGGCAGATGATCCTCCTTCACCCGAACCCCCTTTCGCCAGAGCTCTCTCACAAGGTTGAGTTACTAAAAGAGGGTATTTCGTGACACTTCGGGGGAAACAAGGGGCCGGCGCGGACCGGCCCCGCTCTCCGGCCTAGCCGTGAGGATCGAGTGAGCCGCCCTCATCGCTGACGATCACACCGGGCGCGGTCGGGCTGATGCTCTGCCCGTTGCCGGTGGGTGCGGCGCTCTGGTGGTGACTGCCGTCGGGATCGAGCGATCCTCCCTCCTTACTCCAAAGATGGGTCAAGAATCTCCAAACCATTGAGAATAAGCCCTCTCCATGCGCGACCTGCGGGGTGCCTCCGTTCGCGATCCCGAGCGGACGGGCGTGGGCGGCGGTCGGCAAGCCGGCGACGGCAGCGGCTAGGAAGAGGACTACGACGATCGTGCGAAGCTTGCGGGAAGACATGTCTTCCATCTCCTTGTTCGGCAGGTCTGCCGGGCGGCGGAATGCCCCCCGAGCCTGCCTCTACAAGGATTGGACGTTCTCGAAGTCGGCGACCGAGACATTTCTATCCGCGACGATCGCCGGAAAACGGGCTCGTGGGGTTTCTCGGGCGAGCCGTTTGTGGTAGAAATCCGTCGAGCTGGGGATTTGCGTCCACAGATCCAGCCCTGCTTCCAAAAAATCCCACCTCTGTTGGCTTGTACCGGAGGAGACCATGAGCACCTTTGTGCTTGACGACAAGACGGCCAAGATGTCCACGGCGGAGTACATCGAGCTCGAGGAGCGCTACGGCGCCCATAACTATCACCCGCTCGACGTCGTCGTCGCGCGCGCCCACGGCGTCTGGGTCTGGGACGTCGAAGGGCGCAAGTACCTCGACTTCCTGGCCGCCTACTCGGCCGTCAACCAGGGGCACTGCCATCCCGAGATCCTGCGGGCGGTGGTGGAGCAGATCCAGACCGTCACTTTGACCTCCCGCGCCTTCCGCAACGATCAGCTCGGCCCCTTCTACCGGCAGGTCTGCGAGCTCGCCGGGTTCGACAAGTTCCTGCCCATGAACACCGGAGCCGAAGCGGTCGAGACCGCCATCAAGACCGCCCGCAAGTGGGCCTATGCGGTCAAGGGCGTCCCCGCGGGAGAGGCCGAGATCCTCGTCTTTGCCAACAACTTCCACGGCCGCACGACGACGATCGTCGGCTTCTCGACCGAGGAGCAGTACCGGTCGGGTTTCGGCCCCTTCACTCCCGGCTTCACGGTCCTCCCCTACGGCGACGCGGAGGCGGTCGAGCGCGCCATGAACGACCGCGTGGCGGCGGTGCTCG
>DATNKQ010000286.1:0-3495 GCA_035603315.1 Thermoanaerobaculia bacterium | reverse complement strand
TCTAGGTTGCGGCCCGCCGCCGCCACCCTGTTCTGCCGCGTCTGCACCTCGGATTGAGCGGCGAGGGCGCGATTGGTGAGGAGCGGACAGAGGCACCGCTCCCTACCGCTTCTTACCGCCAGCCACCAGAAGCACCCCGCCCACCACGATGGCTCCCACGCCGGCCCATACCGGGATGTTGACGGTCTGCTTCTCCTTGACCGATAACTCGATCGGCCCGACCTTGGCGCTGTGGGTGTTCTTGGTATAGGTGAACCCGCCATACGCCAGCGCCAGGATGCCCCCTACGATGAGCAGAATTGCCACGATTCGTCCCAGACTCATTTCGCTCCCTCCTCAACGGTTGGTTGGAAAAGGTAGCACAGCCGGATCGTCGGCGAGGTTAAGGAGGTGTCGCAGGCGCTGCCGGAGAGGCCCGCGCGGCGGGGGCCGCGGGGTCTCTCCGAGGGGCGGGAACCTTAGCAGCAAACGGGCTCGGTCCCGCCAGGTGTTCTACTAGTCTTTAAGTGCGCGCGGAGGAGCTTCGCGAGCAGATGCGAGACATCGGTCGGCGGGAGGCGCCGGCCTTCAGAACAGGGGGCCGCCGCTGCTCTTGCAGCCGCCCGAGCCTGACTTGTTGTGCACCAGAACGCCGCTCGCGAAGTAGTTGTGCGGCCCCTCCACCTCCAGGTTGTAGACCGTCCGCTCCGGGGCGAGCTGCTCCAGCGGCTGGCTTCTCCCAGCGTGCCCTGATGCGCCGAGGTCCAGTCGACCATCATCCACCAGCAGGTGGCGTCGGACTTGGCGAGCGCGGCCGTGCAGGTCTGTCCCGCGGCGTTCTTCTTCGTCACCGAGCGATCGATGGTGACGCGGCTCAGCAGTGCGTAATAGAACTCGGAGTCGCCCAGGTGGCCGCCCCCGAAGACGTCGTCGCCGAAGTCGCGGTCGTACGCCAGCCCGACCTTGAGCAGCAGGCAGTCGTCCGGATAGAGGCAGGCGAGCCCGGTCAGCGAGCCGGCGCTGTACCACACGGGCTCCACCATGTAGGGGATGCGGGCGAAGGGGTCGGTCGTGATGCAGCCGTAGAAAGATCGCGTGTCCTGGAGGTTCGACATCCAGAGATTGGGGAAGAACCGGCGGACGAGCGCCTCCTCGAAGACGTCGGTGAGACCGTCGCCGTCGGTATCCGCGGGAAGCATGGCGGTGGCCGGCTTGCGGAGCGCGGCGGCAGGGTGCGCGGCGGCGGCCAGGAGGAAGAGGGTGGCGGCGCCGGCGAGACGAAGGCCGAAGAGCTTCATCGTCTTCTCCTTTCTACCGAATGCTACCGCGGCGCCGATTCTACAGCCGCCGCGCCCCCCTGCCTCCGTCATCTCGTCCGCACGCACCCGTGCGCCGCGTTCGACCAGTCGTACGGATAGCCGAAGCCGCCGTCGAGGAAAGGCGGCGGCGTCCAGCCGCAGAGGTCGTCGCCGGTGTTCCCGCTGGGGTCGTACCAGGAGTTGAAGTGCGGGTTGACGACGGTCGAGCGCGTCGCGTAGGCGACGTTGCGCTCCTGATTCTGGTCCGCCGTCCACCCCGCGACCTGGCAGGCGCTGCAGCTCGCGTAGGGCTGCACCGTGTAGAGCGCCGAGGTGGTGCCGCTGGTGAAGTTGTGGTAGGCGCAAAACGCCAGCTGCGGGCCGCCGCACGAGGTGCCGCCGCCGAAGGAGGAGTAGGAGGTGCTGGGCAGGAAGATCTCGTAGATCGTGCTGGCGTCGAAGGCATGCGTGGCCAGGTAGCGCCGCACCTCGGCCTGCGCGTCGGCGTCGGTGACGTTCGTCGGCGGCGTCGAGGTATCGAACCAATCGGGAGTCCCCGCGGCGAGGTTCGAGAGCTGGATGTGCTGCTTCACCCCGCCGACGATCTGGTAGTACTGCGTGATGATGTTGTATTCGGGATTGGTGCCGAACTGGTTGCGGAAGAGGATCAACCGCTGGGCGTAGAAGTAGTCGGGCGAGGCGGGATTGGCGAAGCTCGGCCCCCAGAAGATGTCGACCGCCTTGGCCGAGCGGACGACCGGGCCGCCCAGGTAGACCAGGTTCGCAGCGCCCGCCGGCGCGGCAAGGACCAACAGACCCCACGAAAGAATGGATGCGCACAAGCCCTTCACTCTCATCGTTCGAGTCCTCCGGTAACGGCCGCGCCAGCCGGCGAGACGTCGCCGGCAGGTCGGCCCTACCAAGAGAGGTGCGGAAGAGGGCAAGGCGTGAGACGGCAGGCGCGGCGAGCCGCTAGCGGTCCGCTCGCGCGAGCGCTCTCTTCACCTGGCCGGCGGCGCGCAGGCCGGAGGCGATGGCGCCTTCGACGGTGCCGTTGCGGCCTTCGGCGTCCATCGCTTCGCCGGCGAGGAAGAGGGTGCTTGCGATCGGCTTCGCGAGATCGCGGGCGGCATCGACGCCTCCCACCAGGGCGTAACTGTAGGCGCCGCGCGACCAGGGATCGGCCAGCCAGTCGTGAGTCCAGAAGGCTTCGGCCTGGGACTGGAGGCGGCGGCGGGGGAGGCCCAGGGTCTCCGCGAGGGTGCCGAGGGCGTGATCGACCAGGGCGCCGGTGCCCTGCGCGAGGAGGGCGGCGGCGGGGGGGCCGCCGCTCCAGGCGACGGCGAGCGGCAGGCGGGCGGGATAGGCGGTCCACCAGACGTTGATGGCAGAGTCGGTGGTGTGGAGGAAGCGGAGGCGCGAGAGATTGCGGCCGGCCGGCAGGTTCGCGAGCTTCTCTTCCCAGGGCGCCTGGCGGAACCAGAAGGCGACGTGGACGGCGGTTCCCATCGCCAGCAAGCCCAGGGCGCGCCGGGCGCGCGGCGGCAGCTCGGGACGGAAGCGGAGGCTTCCCGGCTCTCCCGCGGGGACCTGGAGGACGCCGAGGGGCGCGGTGACGACGGCGGCCCGCGCGCTGAGCCGGTAGGGCGCGGCTTTTTCGGGACGGATCTCGAGCTCGGCGCTCTCTGGCGACCAGGAGATCTCGGCGACCGGGGAGCGCAGGCGGAGGCTGGCGGGGGAGTGTGCCTCGCGCTCCAGATGGCGCGCCAGCCATTGGATGACCCGGTCGTAGCCGCCCGCCACGCGGCCCGTGTTCCGCGCCGTGGCGGTGGGGGATTTGCCGCCGGCGGCGAGCGAGCGGAGGCTCACCCGAGCGGGGTCGGCGGCATGAAAGCCCTGGACGAAGCGGCGGGCCAGGGTGCGCCCCCGGGCGAGGGTGGGGCCGCCGGGCCTCTTCGCCAGCCAGCCTTCGAGGGAGAGGTCCGGTCCGCCCAGAGGGATGCGGGAGAGGACGCGGTCCACCAGCGGCCAGTACTCCTTGGCGGGATGGAGGCGCCCGCTTCTCCGTTCCCAGGCCTCTCCCCCGAGATCGAGCAGGGTCTGGCCCGCCTCGCGCAGGAGGCGAGTGGTCTCCGCCGCCTCGCCATGGACGAATTCGGCGCCCAGCTCGATGGGGACCGGGACCCGCGCGTCGCGATGGGTCAGGACCCTCCCGCCG
>DATNKQ010000052.1:0-14663 GCA_035603315.1 Thermoanaerobaculia bacterium | reverse complement strand
TTCGCCATGTCCATCTCGCGCGAGCGCGGCGCCCCCTCGTCGACCTCCTGGAGCAGCACGAGGTCGGCGTTGTAGTGACCGACGATGTCGACGATGCGCCGGGGACGGAACCGGCGGTCGACGCCGATGGCGCGGTGGATGTTGTAGGTGATGACCCGTATGCGCACGCGGTGGAACGTCCTCGCCTCCGGCCGACTATAGTAGCCGCATGCCCGCCGTCTACACGGTCGGCCACTCGACCCGCGCGGCCGCCGAGCTTCTCTCTCTCCTCCGCGAGAACGGGGTCGAGCTGCTGACGGACGTGCGCCGCTTCCCCGGCTCCCGGCGGTATCCGCAATTCTCGCGCCAGGCGTTGGCTGCGGCGCTGGAGGCCGAGGGGATCGCCTATCTCCACGCGCCGGACCTGGGAGGGCGGCGCCCGCCGCGCCCCGACTCGCCGAACACCGCCTGGCGGGTGGCGGCCTTCCGCGGCTACGCCGACTACATGGACACCGCCGAGTTCCGCGCCGCGCTGGAGCGGTTGATCGCCGACGCCGCCCGCCGCACCACCGCCATCCTCTGCGCCGAGGCCGTCCCCTGGCGCTGCCACCGCCGCCTCATCGCCGACGCCCTGGTGGCGCAGGGCGTCGAGGTCCGCCACATCCTGGGCCCCGGCCGTCTCGACCTCCACGTCCTCAACCCTGCCGCCCGCGTGCTTGCCGGCGGGCGGCTGCTCTACTCCGGGCCGGACGGCGAGCAGGCAAGCCTGGACCTGTAAGTTCCTTGTCGCGCCAGGGTCTTTCGCTTAGCATCCCAGCGGATGCCCATCAACCCGCGGAGGTGACCGTGAGCGGCGATCTCAACCAGTTGAGCAAGTCCCTGCTGCCGGAGTACGACCACGAGATGGCGAACACCCGCCGCGTCCTGGAGCGCATCCCCGACGGCAGGATGTCCTGGCAGCCGCACCCGAAGTCGATGACCCTGGGCCGCCTGGCGACCTTCCTCGCCGAGCTGCCCGGCTGGACCACCACCACCCTCGGGCAGGATTCCTACGACTTCGAGCCTGCGGACGGACCGCCCTTCCAGCCCGTCACCCTGGGCTCGCGCCAGGAGATCCTCGATCTCTTCGACGCCAACGCGGCGAAGGCGAGGAGCCTCCTCGCAGAGACCGCCGACGCCACCTTCTTCCAGCCCTGGTCGCTGCTCCGCGGCGGCCAGACCCTCTTCACCCTGCCCAAGATCGCCGTCCTGCGGGACATGGTCTTCAACCACGCCATCCACCACCGCGGCCAGCTGACGGTCTACCTGCGCCTCAACGACCGGCCGGTCCCCGCCATCTACGGCCCCTCGGCCGACGAGCCGTAAGCGGGCGGCGCGCGCAGAGCAGCTTCAAGAGAGTCGGCCAGCCACGGTCTTGCCGAGCTCTTCCAGCTTTCCGGGCCCCGCGGTGTCCCATTCCAGGGTGAAGTAGGTGCCTCCCTTGAGCACGTGGATCATCCCTTCCCCTACCTTGAAGCAAGAGTCGCCGATCGAGCAGGAGAGGAGGGGCCGGCGGCCCGGCGCGGTCAGGGTCTTCTTCATGTTTTCGAACATCTCGGCGCCGCCCTGCGGGTAAAAGACGGCGGAGAGGATTTGAATCTTCTTCGTCTGGTAGGCGAAATCGACCGACCCGGGATAGACGGCCTGCATGTCGTGGACCTCGAGGGTCGCCTCGGCGCCCAGCAGCGCCGCCGCCTCGGCCGGCGTCACGAGCTCCTCCGGCTTGGGCAGCGAGGTAGCCGCCTTGGGCGAGGCACCCGCCGGTGCCGGTCCCGGCGTGGCCGCCGCAGCGTTCGCCGGGGTCGCCGCCGGTGCGGACGCGGTCGTATCCCCCGGCGCCTTCTGCCCGCAGCCGGCAAGTGTCCATACGACGGCGAGAGCCAGGAACAACGTGGTAGTTCGGTGCATGGCGAATCGATCCTCCGCGATTGCCTGGTGCCGGGATCGAGGCCAGGTTTTCGTTGGCAGACCTGGAAGGTTAGCACGTTGGGCGGCGAAGGGTCGTCTCGGCATCCAGGACGAGGTCTGTTGGGAGCCCAAACAGTTGCTACTGCACCTGACTAAGCGCAGTCATGGCTGCCAGCGAGTCCATATAGTCCCGCCATCGCACGATCTTTCGGCCCTCGATGGTCACGACCGAGATGAACCGGTTGTCGTATGAGGAGCCGGTCGCGACGATTTTACCATGGACAACGTATTCGATGATGACAACGCGAGGGTCCTGCGAGCGGTGCACGACGAGCTCGTCAGCGCCGTGGAGGACGATGTTGTTGCCGTAGCCCGCATAGAGTGCCATCAGGGCGTCACGACCACGAAGTGTCTGGGGCCATCCCGGGAAATGATATCGAAATTCGAACTCCGCGTCGTCGGCGATGGTGTCGAAATAGTGGTCGCCGTCGACGAGGCCGGCCAAACCCTGCTGGACGATGTCGAAGAACGGGTCGAGTGCCGTGAATGCCGCGTACTTGGGATCGGTCACAATTTGGTCCTTGGTTGTTGCGTGAGTTAGTTCAGGTCAACGAAGAACCCCGGAGATCCCTTCCCTCCACCGGGTCCCTTGGGGGGTCGGCTCCCCGGCTTCCGCGGTACTACGAAGCTCTCTGTCTTCCCACTATCCTTCCGGCCAGGCTCGGTTGCCCTTGACGACCCCGGCGACATGTGCCTTTCCGGGCTCCTTCACAGGGCCTTCGGCCTCGCTGTCTACGCTTCGCAGGCGCCCTTACGGGATTGGCCCACGCAAGACTCGCCTCCGGCTGGTGGCCAGCCTTTGCCGGACAGGATTTTGACCTGCCAGGTCCCCTACGAAAGGTTTCCGCTTTGTCGACTGTCGTCTACATCGCTTCCCCCTTTCCCCAGGCTACGCCTGGCGCACAGTGGCTGGCACTCGTTGGTAGCGCCCTTCCTCCTGCGCTCTCCGCTCGGCCGCTCCCCGGCCACTGCTGGCATCTGGAATCTAGTCTATTAGCTCTCGGCACCTAGGCACCTAGTCAGTGCTAGCGCGCTGCGTTAAGCTCACTAGTGACATGAGACTACATACCGGCCTCGGGAGCAAGACTCGATCGTCCTCGAGACTCCGACTCGGATGGCTTGCGTTCTTCGGGTTCGTGCTTTCAGTCTACGGATTTCTTGGCAACTGGGACGACGCCTATGACGTGTGGAACCGCCTCACGGTATGGGCGCTGCACGCCGTTCACCTTCGTGGCGACCTGGTTCGCTATCCTAAGCTTCTGACGCTTGCTGTCTTCCTTCTGCTTGTGGCTTCGTATTCCTAGTTTTGCGACGCTTGTATGACCGTGGCGACCGCAAAGAAGCTAACGCCAGAGGAGTGTCGCTCAGAGCTCTCCGGGAGGAGCGGACCCGGAACGCATACCTCGACTATTTCAGCGACGACCTGGAAAACCGCCTTCGTTCATCGATTCACCATGCCCGTTTCATCGAGCTTGAATTAGAGGAAACACCGGGCGCGACGTTGCCTTTGCACTACGTAAGCTATCCCCTCCAGGGAACCGCCACATCATTCTCTTCTGTCGATCAAGCGTTCGCCCATTTTAGGGCAACAACATACTTGACTCACCTGGTGAAGTATGCCAGGATTCGGCTCGCGAGGTACCGCCGAGCGATCCTGTCGAGGACGCACGCTACTGGCGTGCCCTCCTTAGCCTGATGTCCCGGCATTTACCGCCGTTCGAGCGAACAGGGTACGTGGCCGCCACTGGCATCCTTCTAACCTCCTACACCGACGAGAGCGGGATTCATGCCGGCTCGCCGGTCTGCATCCTGGCGGGGTATCTCGCCAGTCCGAGACAATGGCAGAGCTTCGAGCGCGCCTGGAGCAAACAGCTACCCAGTGGCATAGATGCCTTCCATGCAAAGGATTTCTTCGATCGTGACGAGCCTTTTGACCGGATGAATGATGACGAGGCAACAAACTTGCTGGATGGCCTCCTTCGAGTCATTAAGGAGCATAGGATTCAACCCTACGGCGTCGCGATAGATACCGCAGACTTCAATTCCCTGGAGTATGTTGAGCGGCAGTACTTGACTGGCGCTGAACTGGGCCGGGAAACGATTAGTGGCGGTAAGCCTTCTTCGCCGTATATGGTCGGGATGATTCACTGTCTGGTAGAAGTATCCAGCTTGGCCAAGGACGACAAGAGGGTGTTTTTCGTTTTTGATCGCCAGAAGCAATATGAAGGCTATGCCTGTTATTTGTTTGACCGTGCGAAACTCGCCATTAAAGATTCGATGCCGAACAGGGCTAGCAAGCTCGAAGACCGCGTTTTTCGATCCAGGAAAGAGGCGATCCCCTTACAGGCCGCCGACCTCCTCGTTCATTGCCTTTTCTCGCACGTTACGCGTCGAGAAAATATCGAGCCGGAGAAAAAACGGGCACTTGATGTATGCGCCAAGGGCGGAATTCAACTAAGGAAATGGGCCGCGGGCGAGAACGGATTCGACCTCCTTCTCGGTCCTCCTGGCAGCGAGCGTAGGGCCAATATTCGCACGCTTAGGACTCGCACTCCCAAGAACTAGCCTTCGATCCCAAGATACTCCCGCAGTGCCCGCCGAATGATCTCCGACTTGGAGCACCGCTCCCGCTCCGCCCGCGCCTCCAGGGCGCCCTCCTCGTCCTCATACAGGTAGGCCACTTCCCGGACAAGTCCGCCCTTCGTGGTGTGCTTCTTCCTCGGCTGAGGGACGCTCTTCTTCCCGGGCATGCCCTGAAGACTAGACAAACGCCGTAGAGCCGTCATAGAGTCACGGTGTGCACACTTGAAGCCGGGGCGGCGGGGTAGGTCCGCCCCAAGACTGAAACGGCCCTGGCAGGGGATTACAGCCCCCGCCAGAGCCTAACCGAGCACAGGAGACCTCCCTATGCCCAGCTTGTCCGATTCTACCCCGTCCCTCCCGCCGTTGGACCTTGAGTACTACAGCGAGGCGACCCGCCGCGCCCTCTACGACCGGATCGTGCAGGCGAACTTCACCCCGCCGACCCGAGAGGAGATCCAAGAGGCGATCGACGAGGGCTCCTACCTTGAGCTGCGCACTCCGGAGGAAGCGGGGCTGCTCCTCTTCTACTTCTACGGCCGGTGGCTCGCCGTCTCGCACGCCTCGGACGTTCCGGAAGGCGCGTCAGAGGCTCGGCAGTGGGAGGTGCTGAGCGTCGAGCCCGACCCGTCTAGGCCGTTCGGTATCGAGTTTTCGGAAGTGTGACCGTACGCGCCGCCACGGTCACGCCTGGGAACTCGCCCGGCGCGAAATTCATGGACCCGGCAGAAGCGGGGGTGCAGAGGAGCGAGGAAAGATGACGACAATAGCGACAGGGAGAGGCGCCCGGGGCAGTAAAGCCCGGGCGCTTGTCGTCGGTTCCTTCTGGAACGGCTCCCGGTCGCTGCCGCTGCTTCGCTTGGGGGGAGCTTAGTTCGGCGCCGCCGGCTTCTCGCAGGGCGCCAGGGTGCTAGTCGAGGTGAGAGCGGGCAAGATCACCATTACCGCCAGAAAAACCTAAGTCTTGAGGAATCGCCGCCGTGAGGCCGGCCGACCGCATGGTGTATAATCTACGATCGGTCAGCTTCACTAAGGGAGATCCATAAATGACATTCGCGGATGATTTATCGGAAACTATCCAGCAAGTTCGGGCGGAGATGGCAAAGGCTGAGCAGGAAAGACGGGACTTCGATGCCAAATGGAACGCGCTTCGCGAGGATACGATCCTCCCGATGCTTAAAGCAGCAGCCGAGGTAATCACCCGCGAATCGCGTCGCGAAACCCTCGCCAACCTGCACAACGGGTCAGTGTTCCTAAAGGTGGGGTGGAGGCGTGGTCATGATTTCCACTACTCGCTGACACTCAGTCCGGACAGAGAAGTGCGGCAGATCAAATGCTCGTCGTCCTTCGAGAGTGATCCCGGAGAGTCTTTTACGCTGGACACGTCGATCATGGCGGAAGTTGAAAACAGGATTAAACGATTCGTCCGGGCAATCGAGATGGATAAAGAGCAGCATGAGTCTAAGGGTGGCGCCTGGGTCGCATAGAGTCATTCGGAGCTCTTTTTCCGCTCCGCGGCTTTCTTCTCCTGGTATTGGCGCTCACGCTCCTCAAGCTCAGACTTTGGAACCGAGATCACCTTCCTGGCGAATTCTGTGAAGCGGTCGAATGGCGTCTGCTCAGACGGTGACGGCTTAGCCGTCGCCTCGTCTCCGCGGTCCTTCATTTTTTCTTCCTCCGTCCTCGCTTCTGGCGTGCCTCACGTCGTAGCTGTTTCGCCTATCAGCTCCTGATAGGTGACGCGCCGGCCGATGATTCCGACCGCCGCTTTCAGGAAACGCAGACCGTCAGTCGCCTTGCGATTGTTGAACCGGAAGCTCTGCTCGTCCAAGTAGCGGAAGAGATGGAAGGGCTCGACGTTGACGTAAGTACCCTTGATCGCCCGCTTCAGCAGGCTCCAGAAATTCTCTAGGCCATTGGTGTGAATCTTCCCCTTGGCGTAGCTCTCGGCGTGGTCGATCACCTGGTGCACGTAGTCCGCGCCGAGGTCGGAATAGGATTTGAGCGCATCGGTAAAAACCTCGGAGCCTTCCTCGACATGCTGCCGGACTTCCGGGGAGAGAGTCTTCCGCCGGACGTTCGGGACTACTTTAGCCTTGACCTTGCTATGGCCGTCTTCCCCGTGGCGCTCCAAAAGGCCCATTACAGCGGCCTTGCCCATGCCGCCGGTTCCGGTGATTTTCTCCGCGCGCTTGTCCTTGTGCATGAACCGGGCGCGCCCGCCGATGTAGGTTTCATCGACCTCGACTTCTCCCAACATCTTGCCGAAACCGTTCCCGTCCTGGACGGCCAGCCGGATGCGGTGCGCCATGAACCATGCGGTTTTCTGAGTCACGCCAAGGGCTCGCGCGATCTCATAGGAACTGATACCATTCTTGCAGTTGACGACGAGCCACAGCGCCGGGAGCCACTTCTCTAGCGCGATAGGCGAGTCCTCGAAGATGGTGCCGACCTTGGCGGAGAATTGCTTTTTGCAGCCCCTGCACTTCCACAGACGACGGGTAGCGAGGAACAGCGGCTCAGCCTCCCCGCACCGCGGGCAGATGGCGCCGTTCGGCCAACGGAGGTTAGCGACGAAAGAGAGGCTGGTGTCCGGATCGGAGAAGTACTGGATAGCCTCTAGAAGGGTCTCGGGGGAGCGGGTCTCGGTTTCCATGTAGAGACTCTACCAGGGAAACACGGGTGAGTCAAGTATATTGTTGCCCATTTTAGGGGTCGCCTCCTGATTCTTGGAGCGCCGGGGTCGGGAAAGACGACTTCGCTGCTACATCTTGGGCGCCAGCTCATCACTGAGGCCCGGCGGGATCCACAAGCAGCGACGCCGGTCCTCCTCAATCTCTCGTCCTTCGAGGAGAGCAAACCCATGCTCTCCTGGTTGACGAGCAAACCCATGTTCTCCCGGTGGAGGTCACGTCCGCTTCCCGACCCGACGCTCGCCTTCGACCAATGGTTGATCCAAGAGCTCTCCCGCCTTCCGTTACCGGGCGGGCACCTCGCGCAGCGGTGGGTCAAGGAAGGCAACCTTGCGCTCTTGCTCGACGGCCTCGATGAGATCCAAGAAGATCGCCGCCCAGCCGTAGTTGCCGCAATCAATCAATCTACTCTTCTTTCCTTTCCAAGCCTACCACTGGTGGTGTGCAGTCGGTCTCTTGACTACACACGGCTAGTCGATTCTGGTTCCTCTCGGCTCACCCTGCGAGGGGCCGCGACACTTCAGCCGCTCACGCACGACCAGATCGAGATCTATCTTTCCTCGGCTCATGCCTCCGAGCTGCGCAATGCTCTGTCAGTCGATCCCGGCCTTCGTGAGCTGGCTCAGACGCCTATCACTCTGAGCATGATGACCCTCTCCTACGTCGGTCCAACGCTTACCCGAGCGCCGGAGAGCTCCTCCCTCATCGAAAGGCAAGGACGTCTCTTCGAGCACTACATCGATCGAATGATGCAACGGCACGCGCGTCGAAAAGTAGGGAAACCCTTCGACCTGAATGCAGATCTCGACGAACCGACCGAATACAGTCGCAGCGAAGTCGACAGCTACCTCGGCTGGCTTGCGACCCGCATGAGTGAGCGGTCTCGGACCTCCTTCCCGCCCGGCGAGCTCATGAGCTTCCTCGGGCAGGACGCCCAGGCTGGGGCAGCGTCTCCCCGGGCTCCGTTTCTTTCAGAACGTCGCCTGGGCAAGCTCATCTTCGCTCTGCTAGGAACTTGGGGCATCGTGATGGCGTTCCCCATCTTGGGAGCACGACATCTATCTCTCTGGGTCCAACTCGCCTCATTTCTAGGTGGCACGGTGGCGTTTCTCACGTCCGAGGTAGTCGGCTGGAGGTTGACGAACCACCAAGCCATCGGAGAGTGGGCATTCATTCGAACCCTCGGTTTCACCTTAGTCACGGGTCTCGCGTTACTAAGCTTCCTCTGGCTTGTTCTTTTCAGCTCAGTTGTCGTACTCCTGCCAATTTCCTCGCCGATTTCGGCAGTGGGTGTTCTGCTCGCCGTCCTCTACTGGTTTCGAATGACGGGACCCTCGATAGGCGCGGGCGCGAGGGCGAGCGCCATCGTTCCCCTTATCGCGGCATGCCTGTTCGCTGTCACCGCCTACCTGAAAGGCTACTCAGACATCATGTGGTGGAGCTTGGTCTTGGCAGGTTGCCTGGGCGCCGGTATATCGGTCGCAAGGACATTGTTCAGCGTCGGCTGGGTCGCGGCCGGGACGAGTGCGTTGATTCTTGGCTCGTTGATCGCAACGGGGGCGCTCGCTACTCATGCCTTCTCGCAGCCCTCGCTCGAGGTTTCCGTCTTTGCGACGAGTCTGTCTTTCGGCCTGCTGAGCGCCATGTCGCCGGGGACAGCCGTGGGTTTGGCCGCGGGCGCCCTTGGAGGGCTCTTGGTGGCAGCGGCACCTGGCGCCGTCGCCGGCGCGGCCTTCTGTGCGAAGGCATGCCGCGGCCACCTGAGGCAACCGCTGAATCGCTGGGTCGAGCTTCGGCTCCTTAGTCCATGTGTACGGGCTGTTCTTGCATGGGGACGCCGACTTCCAGTTCAGCTGACGAAGTTCCTCGAATATGCCTCGGATGTTCTTCTGCTGCACCGTTCCGGTGGCGACTACGAGTTCGTCCACCGACTCCTGAGGGATCATTTTGCTCTTCGGAGCCTCACTCCGCGCATCTTCGAAGGAAACGGCCGGAATGGACCCGCCGTGGTCGCAAACATTGCGTTGCTGGGCGATGCGAGCTTTGCAGTCCTCTCCGAGCTCGCAACCCATCCGGATCCCGCAATCCGTGAAGCAGCAGTTGTGGGTCTCGGCGATCTTCGCTTGTCTGAGGCGGTGCCCCTTCTGAAGCGAATCCTCTCGTCCGAGAGCCTGGCGAGCGTCCGTTGCCGAACCGTCGAAAGCCTCGGAAAGACACCACTTGAGCATGGGCGAGAGGCTTGGGAGCTTTCCTTTCGAGACCCCTCTCCTGATGTGCGTTCCGCCGCCGCCAAAGCACTCGGCCGCGTGGAACCGGATGAGTTGGTGAAGCAGCGTGATCTGCTGGAGTTGCTGCAAGGCGGCCTGAGAGATCCCAGCGAACAGGTAGCCCGCGCAGCCATTCAGGCGCTCGGAAACGACAAGTTGATACTTGCGGCCATGGTGCCGCCGATCGATCAGTTCGAGGAATTCTTGGCGAGCGGCGGTCCCCTTGCCCTTGACCTTCTCTACGCGCCAGCTCGCGTGCTAGGGCTTCGAAGTTCTGACAAGGATTGCCAGGAGCATTCCGGCCGGATCAGGGATCAGGCGCGCGAGCTCTTGCGGGGCAACGATGCCAATGAGCGCAGCTCGGCAGCTCGGGTACTTGGTATCCTAAAGGACGATGACAGCCTAGAGACCCTGCTCGCTGCGACCGGAGACGACAACGAAGTCGCCGTCCGGCAGGCTGCCACTTTCGCTCTTGGGGACTTGGCAGCCGTCGAGGCGGTCCCCCGACTTCTCGAAATCCTGAAACACGATGCCAACGCGGTTCGTGCCGCGGCTGCAGAGAGCGTCGGGAAGGTTCTCGCGAACGAGGCCCGAGCCGGCAAGTTGTCGGAGGAGGCTCGCGACGCAATCGAAGAAACGCTCGTCCGCTCTCTTTTGGCCCCAGGTCATCGAGTATGGACCCCCGCGGCCAAGGCTCTAAAGGAGGCACCCAGTCGGCGGACCGCGAGCGCGTTGCTGTGGTCGGTCAAGCGGCATTCGAAGGAAGTCCAGGATGTCGCGATGGATTCCCTATCAGGAATGGGCCAGTTCATCGAGCCAGAAGATCTGCTGAACCTCCTTGGGGCGCAGAGACTCAGGATCAGATACGGCGCCGCCAGACTTCTCGCGGACCATCCATCAACGGAAACGCTTCTTCTTTCGTGGCTTGAACGTGGCGAACCGAGCGTTCGAGTCGGCGCCGCTCTCTCTCTGGGAGCCATGCGTTCTGCCAACGCCATACCCGGGCTCGTGAGTATCATCAGAGAGTCCGGTAGTGATGCTCCAGACGCACTGTTTGGCTACTTTAGGCGCGATGACATGGCGCCCGATGAGGCAGCTTCCTACGCTCTTGTCCTGATCGGTAGCCCGGCAGTGCCGCAACTTGCCGAGCTGCTTCGAGCGGGCGGGGTTATCCCGCTTGGGCTGGTTGCCGAAATGCTTGCATGGATAGCCACACCATCCGCCGAGCGGGAGCTCCGGCGATTCAGAGGCTCCGATGCCGACTCGCGAGCGACTATCCGGGAGGCCCTTGGTACCCTCAAGAAATACCGCAAGCTCGTGCACCGAGCCCGGGGCGAGAGTCCCAGCACTATTTTGATAGAAATGATAATGAACTTGAGGGCGAGAAAAGAGGGTGATTGAAAGCCGCCGTCTCGGCACCGAGGCTGCGTCCTCCAGCCGTATCACGGGACGCCCTCGAATTCTGATCTTTAGAGATCCGAACGCGATCCTCATCCCGCATACTGAACCTCGGCCATCCTCACCACCTGGTTGCGGAAATGCCGGCTCAAATCTTGCGGCGTGCGCAGGTCGACCTTCTTCCCACCCAGCATGGCAGGTAGCTCGGCCTCCATCGTGTGCGCATTCCGACGAAGCCGACCACCTATTCCAATCGGACCCGACCACTCCGCCGCCGTCGTCGATCCTGTGGGATCTGCGGGAAGCCGGGAGGGGGGGGCGGTGGCTTTCCGTCAGATTCCACAGGATTTACGTCTCTTGCGCCTCCAACCGGGCGCCATCGCAGCAGGCGCTGGTCGGAGCGCCCGTAACCATGGTCGGCTTCCCCGTAACGGAGGTCGCTTTCGCCCGGAATACGCAATCGTGGCCAACCCGAGCAGGACCGGCTCCTAGGCGGGCTCGAACTCCACCAGGAGGTCGATGTCGCTGCCAGGCCGAGAGGTGCCCGAGAGCGTAGAACCGAACAGAGACAGAGGGCGGATGTGCCGGCTCCTGCAGAACCGCGCCAGTTGCTCTTCGGCGATCGCCAGGTGCCGCATGGGTTACTCCCTTCCGCGGAGGCTCGGCTGCTCGGAGGCAGGCCGTCGCTCGCGAGCGGGCCGGGTGATCTCGGGAATGCTTTGCACGAGTCCATTGTATAGAGTCCCCGTTGGCACTTCTCGGCCGGGGATTGCCCTGCCCACCCGGCAGGTTCGCACCGGCACTCCGTTTCGCGGTCGCGCGGGAATTTGTGCCACCCGGCCGGCGATTGCCTCGCTGGGCCGCTCGCGAAGCGGGATTCCTGGCCGTCGGGCGGAAATTCTCCAGGATCTGCCGCCGCAGCCGATTTTCGCCTGCCAGGAGCATCATTGTGCAAACGGTCGCTCCGATGGCCTATCACAGCCACCAGGAGGACGAATTTTGTGCGCGGAGCGTTTCAGGACAGCCGTTGGCGTTGCACGGCCTTCATTGGCATTTCGCGGCCTACAGCAGCGCTAATTTCTTCCGGGTAAGCCAAAGAATCTGGAAATCTGGCGGGGCACGTCCTGCCCTTTCGGGGCTGCCGTGCCCCTTTTCGGGCTGCCCTGGCCCTTTTGGGGCTGCCCCAGCCCTTTCGGGGCCGGCGTGGCCCTTGTGGGGCTGCCGTGGCCCTTCTCGGGCTGGCCTGGCCCTTCTGGGGCCAGCGTGGCCCTTTCCGGGGCGGCGTGGCCCTTTTCGGGCTCGCGCGGCCCTTTCAGGGCGGGTGCCACCCTAGTTCGGGCTGCCGTCCTCTTCAGGCTCGCCGGGCGGCCGGCCGATGGACGCCACCTCCGCTCGCCGGGGACGGCGTAGGGGACGGCCTCCGAAGGCGATGAGGCCGTCGCCATGGGCGCCGAAGTGCTGCTTCAGGCCGGCGCGCAGCCGGCTCTCGAGCTCACGGCCCACGCCTCGCGCCTCGCGCAGCTCGCGCGCCGTCCGGCGCATCCGGCCCGTCTCTCGCGAGAGCCTGACGTCGAGGGCCTTGATCTCCGCCACGACCTCCGCCAACCGGGTGCACTGGTCAGCCAGGTGCGGCATCTCCTCACCTCGCTTCGAGAGGGCGGCGGCGAGCGCGTCCCAGGCGCCGACTTCCTGAGCGTAGGACGACTTCGGCATGGGCGTTCCTCCCGGCTTGGCATGAACGAAGGTTCGACGACGATGGGATTGTAACAGGAAGAGGTTTTTTGCAAATTCCCAGGCGCCGCCTCACCCCCCCGCTCGCCCTGTGGTCCGATAGGTGCTACCCGCTGTTCTCTAGAGCACGGCGAAGGTGACGGTCGCCTTGGCGACCAGCTCGTCTCCCTGCAGGACCTCCCCCTCCGCGACCGCGAGGCGCTTACCGCGGCGCAGCAGCCGGCCGCGCCCCACCAGGCGCCCGGGGCGGGCGCGCGCCATCAGGTTGACGGTGATGGCGGCGGGGACGACGGACACGCCGACCGCCTGCGCCGCCGCCACCTCGGCGAGCGTCGTCAGCACCGCGAAGTGGATGGTCTCCGGCGCCACCTGATGCTCCGGCCGCGTGTCGAGGACGACCGAGCCGTCCTCTCCCGCCTGCAGGCCGAGATGGGAGTTGAAGAAGGTCATGGGGTGAGGATCTCCTTCCGCACCGTCAAGCCCTCCACCCGCTCGCGGTCGACTTCGACTCCCATGCCGGGGCGATCGATGGGGACGGCGACCATGCCGCTGGCGTCCATGGTCCATTCGGGGTCGACGACGTCGCGCTCCCAGTAGCGGCTGCTGGGCGAGAGGTCGCCGGGGAGGGTGAAGTTGGGGAGCGAGGCGAGGGCGACGTTGTGGGCGCGGCCGACGCCGCTCTCGAGCATGCCGCCGCACCAGACCGGGATGCCGTGGGCGGCGCAGAGGTCGTGGATGGCGAGCGACTGCCGGAAGCCGCCCACCCGCCCGGGCTTGATGTTGACGATGCGCCCGCTGTGGAGAGCGATGGCGTCCTCCGCCCGCTCGACGCCGGTGATCGACTCGTCGAGGCAGATCGGGGTCCGGAGCTCTTTCTGCAGCTCGGCGTGGCGCCGCAGGTCATCCCAGGCGAGGGGCTGCTCGATCATCATCAGGCCGAGCTCGTCGAGGGCGCGCAGGCTCGCGATGTCGGAGAGCGTGTAGGCGTTGTTGGCGTCGGCCATGAGCGGCGCCTCGGGGCCGAGCGCCTCGCGGACCGCCCGCACGAAGGCGACGTCCTTCCCCGGCTTGATCTTCATCTTGATCTTGCGGTACCCCTGGGCGAGGCAGCTGCGCGCCTTCTCGACCAGCTTCGCCGGGCTCTCCTGGATGCCGACCGAGATCCCCACCGGGATCTCGCGCCTCGCTCCGCCAACGCCGCCCAGGAGCGCCGCGAGCGAGATCCCGCGGGAGCGGGCCGTCAGCTCCCAGGCCGCCATCTCGAGCGCCGCCTTCGCCATGTTGTGGCCGCGGAAGTCGACGTCGAGCGCCGGCTGGACCTCCTCCGGCCCGCCGAAGGGCCGCCCGAGGACGCGGGGGGCGATCCAGCGGGTGAGCGCCAGCCAGGCGGTGTCGACGGTCTCCGGCGAGTAGTGCGGCCCCTCGCCCGCCACGCACTCCCCCCAGCCTTCGACGCCGTCGGCGGAGAGCAGTTCTACGAGGAGGATGCGCCTGTCCGTGGTGGTGCCCGAGGAGATCTGGAACGGCTCCTTCAACGGCAGCGCGATCTCGCGCAGGATGATGCGTTCAATCTGCAGCATGGCTCTCCTCAGAGGGTGTGAATTGTCGTGCGACGGGGAACCCACGCCCTTACACCCGGGCCGAAAGGCACGTTCCCCCGGTTGTCATCCCGAGCGAAAGCGAGGGACCTGGGGGAAGGGCGGCGTGAAGGCCCTTGCTACCAGAGGTTTGGAAGGCCTCCCCCCGCCCAGGTCCCTCGCTCACGCTCGGGATGACATGCCCACACTCTCTCACTTGCGCTCCAGGCCGTAGAAGCAGCGGCCGTCCGCATCGCGCAAGAACGCCGCCACCCGGTAGCCGCGGGCGAGGTAGCCCTGGAAGGCGCGGCGGGTGCCGGCGCGCCAGGCGGCGGCCTCCTCGGGACGGTCGCGCTTCACCTCCTGGATGGCCGCCGGCACCTCCACCCGCAGGCGGTCGGCCTCCGGCAGGGCGGGCTCGGAGAGCGGCC
>DATNKQ010000047.1:0-2249 GCA_035603315.1 Thermoanaerobaculia bacterium | reverse complement strand
CAGTGGGGGCAGTGGAAGGTCTTGACCGCCTCCGGCGGCTTGCTGCGCACTCCGGCGTCGCGCACCAGCCGCCAGCGCTCGCGGACGTACTGGGAGCTCTGCGCGCCCGCCGCGCCGGCGGTCAGGTTGGACTCGTACTCGAGAAGGATCGCGACCCGCGGCCGGTCAGCGACCGGCGCGCCGGCGGCCCCGGCCCCGACGCCCGCGGCAGGCAGAACGGGCAGGGCGAGGTCGAGGACGCGCAAAGCGCCGATCACGACGGCGGTGACCGGCGCGCCCACCGGCGGCCGGCTGGCGAGGTGGCGCCGCGCCGCCTCGCTCAGGTAGGGCGCCAGGGCGGCGAGATCCTGGGGATGGGCTCTCGCCTCCTGGGCGCGGGCGTAGAGCGCGAAGGCGAAGTCCTCGAAGAGGACGACGGAGAAGTCCGCATCGAGCTGGCGGATCTGGTCGAGATCGTGGGAGGCCGGGCTCAAGGGAGGCGCGGCGGCGCCGGGCCGCGAGTCCCAGTGCTGCGCCCCCTCCCGCTGCTTGCGCCGCTGGCGCTGGACGAAGACGACCGCGATGACGATCGTCAGCGGGATTCCGAGCTGCGGATAGGCGATGACGAACTCGATCCACAGGCGGACGAGCAGGAAGATGACGCCGCCGCCCCCACCATCCCCGCCACCGCCCCCCGAATAGCCCTGGCCGCCGCCGGGGCGGGCCAGCGCCGCGGCCGGGATCAGGACCAGAGCCAACACGGCGAGGAGAGCGGGGACGGCCGGCGCGCGCGCGGCCAAGCCGTGGAGATGCGGCGTCCGATCCCCTTTCCTCGTCATCGTCCGGGCTCCGGCAGCGGCGTCATTCTATGCCGGCCTACCTACCTGCGGTGGCGGGGCTCCGGACGCCGCCGGCGGATATAGAATCCAGCCGTTCCAGGCGTCCCCCACCAACGACTCGAGGAGACCGCCCCATGATCCCCGTCAAGCCCGCGATCGCCGCCAAGGCTCACATCAAGAGCATGGAGCAGTACGAGACGATGTACCGCCGTTCGATCGAGCAGCCCGACGAGTTCTGGCGCGAGCAGGCGGGCTTCATCGAATGGTTCCATCCGCCGCGCGCGATTCTCGACGTCGACATGGAGGAGGTCGACTTCGCCTGGTACTCGGGCGGGCGCCTCAACGCCTGCTTCAACTGCGTCGACCGCCACCTCCAGACGCTGGGGGAGAAGACGGCCATCATCTGGGCGGAGGACGAGCCGGGCGAGTACCACCGCATCTCCTACCGCGAGCTCAAGCACAACGTGGCGCGGGTGGCGAACGTCCTCCTGTCGCTGGGGGTGAAGAAGGGCGACCGCGTCTGCATCTACCTGCCGATGATCCCCGCCCTCGCCTACTCGATGCTCGCCTGTGCACGCATCGGGGCGGTCCACTCGGTGGTCTTCGCCGGCTTCTCGGCGGAGTCGCTCCGCGACCGCATCCTGGACGCCGGCTGCAAGCTGGTGATCACCGCCAACGAGGGACTGCGGGGCGGCAAGAAGATCCCGCTCAAGGCGACCGTCGACCAGGCGATCGAGGGGATCGGCATGGTCGAGAAAGTGCTGGTGGCCAAACGGACCGACGCGGTGGTGCCGATGAAGGTGGGCCGCGACCTCTCGCTCGAGGAGGAGACCGCCCGGCACCGCTCGACCTGCCCGGTCGAGTGGATGGCCTCCGAGGACCCCCTCTACATCCTCTATACCTCGGGCTCGACGGGGAAACCCAAGGGCGTGCTCCACACGACCGGCGGCTACATGGTCTACGCCGCCATGACCCACAAGTACGTCTTCGACCTCCACCCCGACGACATCTACTTCTGCGCCGCCGACGTCGGCTGGGTGACCGGCCACACCTACATCCTCTACGGCCCGCTCGCCAACGGCGCCACGACGGTGATGTTCGAGTCGATCCCCACCTACCCCGACGCCGGGCGCTACTGGCGGATCGTCGACGACCTCGGGGTCAACATCTTCTACACCGCCCCCACCGCCATCCGCGCCATCGCCCGCTCCGGCGACGAGCCGGTGAAGCGCTACCGGCGCGACTCGCTGCGTATCCTGGGCACCGTCGGCGAGCCGATCAACCCGGAGGTCTGGATGTGGTACCACGACGTGGTGGGCGACGGGCGCTGCGCCGTCGTCGACACCTGGTGGCAGACGGAAACCGGCGGCATCTTGATCACGCCATTGCCGGGAGCGACGGCGCTCAAGCCCGGCTCGGCGACGCTGCCAT
>DATNKQ010000221.1:0-2668 GCA_035603315.1 Thermoanaerobaculia bacterium | reverse complement strand
CGGCCGCCGCCACGGTGGCGCTCGTCATCGCCGTCCACGTCCTGGGGCCGGCGGCCCAGCAGGCAGCCACCCTGACCATCCTCGCGCAGTTCAAGAAGGCCGGCGCCCTCGCCGGCTTCCCGCTCGTCTTCACCCTCGTCGAGCTGGCCTACATCAACGCCTTCCTGGGGCTCTTCAACATGATCCCGCTGCCGCCCTTGGACGGCGGCCAGATCGCCCTCTATCTCCTGCCGCCGGACTGGGCTGCCAAGTACGCGGCCCTGCGGCCCTACGGCTTCACCATCGGCATCTTCCTGGCCGTCTGCGGGGTGCTCACCGTCCTCCTGCTGCCGTTCTCCGCCTTCCTCAACCTGGTGGTCAGCTTCTGACGGGCCTGAACGATCCGGGTTACCGGATAGAATTCGCGAGGTGAGCGTGGCGGAGCAGCAGATCGTCGTCTCGGGCATGCGCTCGACGGGCAAGATCCACCTCGGCAACTACTTCGGGGCGCTCAAGAACTGGGTCGAGCTCCAGGACCGCTACCGCTGCCATTACTTCGCCGCCGACTGGCACGCCCTGACGAGCGATTACGCCGACCCCTCCCAGGTGGCGGAGAACACGCTCGAGATGGTGGCCGACTGGATCGGTGCCGGCCTCGATCCGGAGCGCTCGGTGCTCTACGTGCAGTCGATGGTGCCGGAGCACGCCGAGCTCCTCCTCCTGCTGGCGATGATCACCCCCCTGGGCTGGCTCGAGCGGGTGCCGACCTACAAGGAGCAGATCCGCGAGCTCGACAACAAGGACCTCGCGACCTACGGCTTCCTCGGCTATCCGCTGCTGCAGACGGTCGACGTCATCATCTACCGCGGCGACTTCGTGCCGGTGGGGGAGGACCAGGCGAGCCATATCGAGATGGCCCGCGAGGTGGCGCGCCGCTTCAACAACTTCTACGGCGAGGTCTTCCCCGAGCCCAAAGCGCTGTTCACCCCCACCCCCAAGGTGCCCGGCATCGACGGCCGCAAGATGTCGAAGTCCTACGGCAACGCCATCAACCTCTCCGATCCGCCCGAGGTCATCCGCAAGAAGTGCATGGAGATGTTCACCGACCCGCAGCGCCAGCGCCGCAGCGACCCCGGCCGCCCCGAGGTGTGCAACCTCTACGAGTTCCACCGCCTGCTCTCGCCGCCCGAGCTGCAGGAGCGGGTGGCCCGCGAGTGCCGGGCCGCCGCCATCGGCTGCGTCGACGACAAGCGGCTCCTGGCGGAGGTGATCATCGGCGTCTTGGAGCCGATGCGGAAGCGCCGCGAGGAGGTGATCGGCGACCGCGACACCCTCTTCGACATCCTCGTCGAGGGGTCGCGCAAGGCCCGCGAGCGGGCGGGCGAAACGATGGAGCGGGTGCGCAGCGCGATGTCGATGGACTACGGAAAGCTGCTCGCCCGGGCAGAGCGCCGGGCGGAGAGCCGATGAGCCGGCCCGACCGCCCGCGCACGCCGGAGCCCGAGGGCGGCGGCCTCCTCCCGGAGTCCTGGCGGGTCCACCTGCCGGTCTTCGACGGGCCGCTCGACCTCCTCCTCCACCTCTGCAAGATCAACGAGGTGGAGATCACCGACATCCCGGTGGCGACCATCTGCGATCAGTTCCACGCCTACCTGACGCTGATGGAAGAGCTCAACCTGGACATCGCCGGCGAGTACATCTACGAGGCGGCGCTCCTCATCCTGCTGAAGTCCAAGATGCTCCTGCCGCGCCCGGCGGCGGCCGCCGGGGAGCCCGAGGAGGACCCGCGCCAGGACCTCGTGCTGCGTCTCCTCGAGTACCGGCGCTTGAAGGAGGTGGCGCAGTCGTTCGCCGAGACGGACCGCCTGCGGCTGGGGATCTTCACCCGCCGCGCGCAGCCGCTGCCGGCGCTGCCGGAGGCCGAGGAGGGGGAGGAGGAGCAGATCGACCTCGGCGAGGTTTCCCTCTTCGACCTCCTGGGGGCGCTCAAGGGCGTCCTCGTGCGCTACGACCACGAGCACCCGCCGCCGATGCAGCTCTCGCTGGAGACCTTCTCGGTGCGCCGCCAGCTCGACCGCCTGCTCGCCGCGCTCGACGCCGGGCGCCCCTTCGACCTCCTCGACGACCTGCGCCACCTCTCCTGCCGCGCCGAGGCCATCGCCGCCTTCCTGGCCGTCCTCGAGCTGGCGCGCCTGAACCTCGTGCGGCTCCACCAGACGAAAGCGGGCGAGGTCCTCCTCTACCGCACCACGCGCGAGGCCGGCGCCCTCGACCTGGAGGCCATCTCCGGATGACCGAGCGGGCCGAGATGGAAGCGGTGATCGAGGCGGTCCTCTTCGTCTCCTCGGAGCCGGTGTCGCGGGGGCGCCTCCTGGAGCTCTTCGAGGAGGCCGAGCGCGAGGAGGCGGGCGCCGCCCTGGAGGCCGTCCTCGCGCGCTACACGGAGAACGCCCAAGGGATCATGGTGGAGGAGGTGGCGGGAGGGGTGCGCCTCGTTACCCGCCCGGAGATGGTGTCGTGGCTGCGCCGCTTCTTCGAGGTCGCCGGCGGCAGCAAGCTGTCGATGGCGGCCCTGGAGACCCTGGCCATCGTCGCCTACCGGCAGCCCATCACCGGCCCCGAGATCCAGGAGCTCCGCAGCGTCAATCCGGTCGGCGTGCTGAAGACGCTGCTCGAACGGCGGCTGGTG
>DATNKQ010000220.1:0-2207 GCA_035603315.1 Thermoanaerobaculia bacterium | reverse complement strand
CGTCCTCCGGGGTCAGCGGCGGCGGCGGGTCGGAGTAGCTGCGCCGCCAGAGGAGCACCTGCCGGTCGCCGTACTTAGCGGCAGTCTCAGCCTTGTCGAGTCCCTGGAGGGCCCCGTAGTGCCGCTCGTTGAGGCGCCAGTGGCGGTAGACGGGAAGCCACATCAGGTCCATGTCGTCGAGGACGATCCAGAGAGTGCGGATGGCCCGCTTGAGGAGCGAGGTGAAGGCCTCGTCGAAGCTGTAGCCGCCTTCCCGCAGGAGCCGCGCCGACTCCCGCGCCTCCGCGATCCCCTTGGGCGTCAGATCGACGTCGGTCCAGCCGGTGAACCGGTTCTCCAGATTCCACGTGCTCTCCCCATGCCGGAGGAGGACCAGCTTGTGCATCGGCGGCAGGATATCAAGTCCTGTTGAGGGCAGGGCCCCTACGGCTCGTCGCCGACTGCCGGCCGGAGCGCTCCCTCCGGCGACTGCTCGCGGAGGGCGGCGGGCTCGGCGACGGCCGCGGCGGGGGTTCCTTCACGGACCAGGCCGAGGCTGCTGAGGCCGAGGATCGAGGCGTCGCCCAGGGCGGCGGCGCGGAGGCGGGCAGGGCGCCGGACGAGGGCGGCGAGGCGCCGGCGAGCCGGGCCGCGGAGGTCGTCGAAGAGGGAGTAGAAGACGGGGGTGGCGAGGAGCGTGAGGAGGAGCGAGAGCGTCTGGCCGCCGATCACCACCACGGCGATGGCGCGGCGCTCCTCGGCGCCCGGGCCGGTGCCGACGGCGAGCGGCAGCATGCCGGCGACGAGGGCGAGCGTGGTCATGAGGATGGCGCTCTCGGCGTGCACAGGGTTGCGCAGTTCCTTATACTTCGGTTCACCATGCTCATCGCCCTCCGCGCCGGGGCCCGCGCCGCCGGGGTCTTCCTCGTCATCCCGCTCGGCTACCTCGCCCTCCTCCCCGCGCTCCTCGCGCTGGCGCCCTTCCCGCGCGCCCGCGTCGACTTCACCTCCTGGTACTTCCGCCGCTGGGCGGCCGCCATCCTCGCCGTGTTGGGGATCACGGTGCGGGTCTCCGGAGTCGCGCCGGAGCCCCCCTTCTTCATGGTCTCCAACCACCTGGGCTACGTCGACATCATCGTCCTCGCGAGCCGTCTCCGCTGCGTCTTCCTCGCCAAGCGGGAGGTCCGCAGCTGGCCGCTCGTGGGCCTCATCTGCGCTACGCTCGGCACCATCTTCATCGACCGCGGCCAGCGCCGCGACATCCCGCGGGTGCTGGCGGAGCTCGAAGCGGCCATGGCGCGCGGGCTCGGAGTCGTCATCTTCCCCGAGGGGACGAGCACCCGGGGCGCCACGGTCGAGCCGTTCAAGTCGCCCCTGCTCGCCCTGGCGACGCGTCTCGGCCTGCCGGTGCACCACGCCACGCTCCGCTACGAGACGCCGGCCAGCGACCCGCCCGCCTACCTCGCGGTCAACTGGTACGGCGACACCCACTTCGCCCGCCACGCCCTGGGCCTCCTGCAGGTCAGCCGCGTCGAGGCCAGCCTCCACCTCGATCCCGAGCCGGTCGCCGAAACCGACCGCAAGCTCCTGGCCGAGCGCCTGCGGGCGGCGATCTTGGCGCGCTTCGAGCCGATGGTCGGGGACGGGGAGGGCTCAGCCGAACCGGCGCGGTGAAAGGCCGTCGGCCCGGGACTGCCATCGACCACCAGCCGCTCCGCCCCGGCCGCCAGCCGCTCCACCACCTCCACCGTCCGTCCCGCCTTCGCCAGCTCGCGGGAGCAGGCGAGGCCGGTGATGCCGCCCCCCAGCACCAGGATGTCGGGACGGCTCACGGGCGGGCGGCGACCTCGCCCACCTCGGCGAACGCGCGGTCGAAGGCCTCCAGGGTGGCGGCGATCTCGGGCTCGCCGTGGGCGGTGGAGAGGAAGCAGGCCTCGTAGGGGGAGGGCGGCAGGTGGACGCCGTGGGCCAGGAGGAGGTGGAAGACGCGGGCGAAGAGCTGGCGGTCGCTGGCGTGCACGTCCTCCAGGCGGCGCACGGGCGAGGCGGTGAAGAAGAGGCCCATCATCGAGCCCTGGCGCTCGATCCGAAAGGGGATGCCGTGACGGCGTGCCGCCTCCTCGATCCCCGCCTGCAGGCGCGCTCCGGCTGCCTCCAGCCGCTCGTAGGGACATTCGCCGTCGGGGCTGTCGGCGCCGTCGTCGGCGAGGACGGAGAGGGCGGCGCGG
>DATNKQ010000365.1:0-12756 GCA_035603315.1 Thermoanaerobaculia bacterium | reverse complement strand
CGTCGTCGACCTGGAAAGCGTTGACGCCGACGATGATCTTCTCTCCCTCCTCGAAGGCGCGCTGGTAGGCGTAGGCGGCGTCCATGATGTCGCGCTGGGGGAAGCCGGCCTCGATCGCCTCCACCATGCCGCCGAAGCTGTCGATCTTCGCGAAGTAGTCGAAGGCGCCGTCGACCATGCGGCGGGTCATCTCCTCGACGAACCAGCTGCCGCCCAGGGGGTCGATCGTGTGGATCACCCCCGACTCGTGGGCGAGGATCTGCTGCGTGCGCAGGGCCGTCCGGGCGTTGGCCTCGGTGGGCAGCGCCAGCGTCTCGTCGAGGGCGTTGGTGTGGAGCGATTGGGTGCCGCCCAAAACGGCGGCGAGCGCCTGGATCGTCGTGCGCACCACGTTGTTGATCGGCTGCTGGGCGGTCAGCGAGCAGCCCGCCGTCTGCGTATGGAAACGCAGCATCCACGAGCGTGGGCTCTTGGCGCCGTAGCGATCGCGCATCACCGTCGCCCAGATCCGCCGCGCCGCGCGGTACTTGGCGATCTCCTCGAAGAAGTCGTTGTGGCTGTTGAAGAAAAACGACAGGCGGGGCGCGAACTCGTCGACCGGCAGGCCGGCGTCGATCCCGTACTGCACGTACTCCATGCCGTCCCGCAGGGTGAAGGCCAGCTCCTGGAGGGCGGTCGAGCCGGCCTCGCGGATGTGGTAGCCGGAGATGGAGATGGTGTTCCAGCGCGGCACGTGGCGGGCGGCGAAGGCGAACTGATCGGTGATGAGGCGCATCGACGGTCGCGGCGGGAAGATGTACTCCTTCTGCGCCATGTACTCCTTGAGGATGTCGTTCTGCAGCGTGCCGCTCACCTGCCGGGCGATGTCGACTCCCTGCTTCTCCGCCACCGCCAGGTACATGGCGAAGAGGATCGGCGCCGTCGAGTTGATGGTCATCGAGGTGGTGACCTCGTGGAGCGGGATGCCGGCGAAGAGCGTCTCCATGTCGGCCAGGGTGTCGACGGCGACGCCGCACTTCCCCACCTCGCCCTTCGCCATCTCGTGGTCGGAGTCGTAGCCGTAGAGGGTCGGCAGATGGAAGGCGACGGAAAGGCCGGTCTGCCCCTGCGCCAGCAGGTACTTGAAGCGCTGGTTGGTGTCGGCGGCGGTGCCGAAGCCGGCGAATTGGCGCATGGTCCAGAGCTTGCCGCGGTAGCCGGTGGGATGGATGCCGCGGGTGTACGGGAACTCTCCGGGAATCCCGATCTCTCGCCGGGGATCGAGGTCCGCCACCTGCTCCGGGGTGACCAGGAGCGGCACCTCGAGGCCGGAGACGGTCGTGAAGTCCCGCTTCCAGAACGGGGCCTTGGCCTCCGCGCCCGCAGCCGCCGCCTCCCACCGTTGCCGCGCCTCGGCCATGGTTTCCAGGGCCTCCTCCTTGTAGACGGAGTCCTGGCGGACCTCCGCCTCCGTTGCGAGGGTGGCGAGGACGGTCGGTTCGTGGTCCTTGACGGTCATTCCGGCTCCTTTTCGGCGGGCGGGCAAGGCAGGACCTAGCCGGCCGCTCCCGCCCGCAAGTATAGACGAACGGGTCGCCCGCGACCGCCGGTACGGAGTCCTCGATGTACACTAGGCAGCTCGGGCCGACGGGGGCGAATAAAGCCGCCTCCGTCCGTGTTAAGCCCTGGAAGCGGCGGCGGAAGGTCCGACGCCCACCCAGGATTCTCCATTCCCGGCGGCGATCGACGGATTTCCGCCCCCCTCAAGGAACCCATCCCATGACGAGACACAGCTCGCCGACCGGTCCCAAGCTCTTGTCGCTCTCCCTGGCTCTGTCCACGGCCCTCCTCCTGGCCGGCAGCGGCTGCTCGCACGCTTCCGAAGGGGAGCAGGCGAAGGCGCAGGCCGCCCCCTCCACCGCCGCCCCAGGCGCAACTGCAGCCAAACCTGGCGCCAGCGCTCCCGGCGCCGCGACCGCTCCCGCGGGAACGGCGGCGAAGCCCGCCGGCGCTCCTGAAGCGATCTCCCCGGAGAAGCTGCCGGCGGTGGTGGCCAAGGTCAACGGCCAGGAGATCAAGAAAGACGAGCTCCTCAAGGAGGCCGACGGGGTGAAGGCCCAGCTCGGCCAGAACGGCAACCTGCCGCCCGCCCTGCCGGCCACCTTCTACCGCCAGGTGCTCGACGGCATGATCGCCCGCCACCTCCTCCAGCAGGAGGCCACCGCCCAGGGGGTGACCGTCACCGACGACGAGGTCAAGACCCAGGTCGCCCAGCTCCGCGGCCAGTTCCCCAACCCGGAGGAGTTCAACAAGGCCCTCGCCGCCCAGGGTCTCACCGAGCAGCAGTTTCTGCAGACCGCCAAGCAGCAGCTGACGGTCCGCAAGTACATCCAGACCAAGATCCTGGAAGGCGCGCCGGCCGCCAACGACGCCGCCATCAAGGCTTTCTACGACCAGAACCAGGACAAGATGAAGCAGCCCGAGCGCGTCCACCTGCGCCACATCCTCGTCAAGGTCGATCCGAGCGCCAGCGCCGCCGACAAGCAGAAGGCGCGCGCCAAGGCCGACGGGGTCCTGGCCCGCGTCAAGAAGGGCGAGGACTTCGCCAAGCTGGCGAAGGAGAACTCCGACGATCCGGGCTCGAAGGACAACGGCGGCGACCTCAACTGGGCGCAGCGCGGGCAGTTCGTGGAGCCCTTCGAGAAGGCCGCCTGGGCGCTCAAGAAGGACGAGGTGAGCCCTGTCGTCGAGAGCCAGTTCGGCTATCACGTCATCCAGCTCCTCGACCGCCAGGATGCCAGCGTCCTGCCCTTCGAGCAGGTCAAGCCGCGCATCGCCGAGTTCCTCAAGCAGAAGCAGTCGCAGGAGCAGGTCCAGGTCCGCATCCAGGCCCTTCGCGCCAAGGCGAAGGTCGAGACGTTTATCTGAAGAAGGAGGGTTGGAGAGGCGAGACGGCGCCCTCGCCGTCCGCCAGGGGGATCGGCTCCATCTCGCCGCTGACGGCGCGGGTCCCCTGCTCCACCCCCTCGAGGATCTCGATCTCCTCGCCGCTCGCCGCCCCCAGCGCCTGGAAGCGGCGGGCGGCGGGGAGGACGCGCCCCTCGAAGGAGCCGACGGCCCGGTTGTAGGCGTCGACCGCCGAGTCGAGGCCACGGCGGACGGCGGCGAAGTGCCCGGAGAGAGTCCGCAGGCGCTCGTAGAGCGATTTGCCGAGCTCGCTGATGGCGCGCGCGTTCTCTGCCACCTGCTCCTGGCGCCAGCCGTAGGCCACCGCCTTGAGCAGGGCGATGAGCGTCGTGGGCGTCGCCAGGATGACGTTCTGCCCGACGCCGAGCTCGATGAGCTGCGGGTCCTGCTCCAGGGCGGCGCTGAAGAAGGTCTCGCCGGGCAGGAAGAGGACGACGAACTCCGGGGTGGGCTCGAACTGATTCCAGTAGGCCCGGGCGGCAAGCTTCTGGAGATGTCCGCGGATCTGCCGGGCATGCGCCTGCAGGTGGCCGCGGCGCGTCTCTTCGTCGCTGGCCTCGAGGGCCGCGAGGTAGGCCTCGAGGGGCGCCTTGGAGTCGACGACCACGTTCTTGCGGTTGGGCAGCCGGATGACGAGATCGGGACGCAGGCGGCCCTCGTCCGTCATCACCGTGGTCTGGGGGTAGAAGTCGCAATAGGCGAGCATCCCCGCCATCTCGACGACGCGCTGGAGCTGGATTTCTCCCCAGCGGCCGCGCGCCGCCGGGCTGCGCAGGGCGTTGACCAGCTTCGCCGTCTCGCGCTCCAGGTTCGACTGGCTGGCCGCCAGCCCCTTCAGGTGGTCGCTCAGGCCGCCGAACGCCACCGCCCGCTCTTTCTCCAGGTCCTGGATCTTCTGATCAACCTTCCCCAGCGACTCCTTGAGCGGTTTCACCAGCTCGTCGATCGCCCGCTGCCGCTGCTCGAGGTCCCCTTTCGCCCCCTCCTGGAAGCGCTCCAGGGTGGCGTTGGCGAGATGGAGGAATGATGCGTTGTTGCTCTGCAGCGCCTCGGCGGACAGCGCCTTGAAGGCATCGGACAGCCTCTCCTGCGCCTCGCCCACCAGCCGGAGCTTCTCCTCCGCGGCCTTGCGCTCCCCCCGGAGCCGCTCCTCGAGGACCGCGATCGAAGAGCCCGCCCGGAGGCGCAGCAGAAGCCAGGCGGCCAGCACGCCGACGCCCATCGCCAGGACATGAGTGAGGATCTGGCTAGCCATAGCGCTTCATCTTGTGGCCTCGTTCCAAGGATACCACAACCGATAGGGCCGCAAACGAGGCGGCGAGGCGGCGGAAGAGGCGCTCAGCGCAAGAGGTGACGGGCGATCACCAGGCGCTGCATCTCGCTGGTGCCTTCGTAGATGGTGGTGACGCGCACGTCGCGGTAGAGGCGGGAGATCTGGTAGTCCTGGTGGAAGCCGTTGCCGCCGTGGATCTGCAGACTCTCGGCGCAGGCGCGGTTGGCGGCCTCGCTGGCATAGACCTTGGCCTCCGCGGCGAGGCGGCCGGCGCGGTCGCCCTGGGCGGCGGAGGCGGGAGCTGCGGAGGCGAGAGCGGCGAAGTGGGTGAGGGCGCGGGCCGCCGCCAGCTCGGTCGACATCTGGGCGATCTTGAACTGGATGGCCTGATGCTGGGCGATGGGCACCCCGAACTGCGAGCGGTCGCGCGCGTAGGCGACGGCCAGCTCCAGGGCGCGCCGGTGGATGCCGACCGCCTGCGCGGCGATCCCCAGGCGGGAGTGGTCGAGGGTGGCAAGCGCGATCTTGAATCCCTGGCCCTCGGCTCCCAGGAGGTTGCCCGCCGGGATGCGGCAGTCGGTGAAGTGCAGGGGTGCGGTGCGCGAGGCGCGGAGGCCCAGCTTCTCCTCCGGCTTCCCCACCGCGAAGCCGGCGGCGTCGGCCGGCACCACGAAGGCCGAGAGTCCGCGCTTGCCCGCCTGGGGATCGGTCCTCGCCACCACGACGTACCAGGAGGCGAAACCGGCGTTGGTGATCCAGGCCTTCTCGCCGTTCAGGACCCAGCTGTCGCCGTCCCGTCGAGCGCTGGTGCGCAGGCTTCCCGCGTCGCTTCCGGAGCCCGGCTCGGTGAGGCCGAAGCCGCCGATCTCGCCGCCCGCGGCCAGCCGTGGCAGGACGGCGCGCTTCAGACGCTCGTCGCCGTAGTGCGCGATGGGCCAGCAGCAGACCGAGTTGGTGACGCTGACGGTCACCGCCGTCGACGGGCAGATCCGCGCGATCTCCTCGATCGCCAGGACGTAGGTCAGAGGATCGACCCCGGCGCCGCCGTACTCCTCTTCGACCAGCATCCCGAGGAGCCCCAGCTCGCCCAGCTCGGCGACGACCTCGGAGGGGAATCGGTGCTCGCGGTCGCGCTCCTCAACCCCCGGGAGGATGCGCTCCTCGGCGAAGCGCCGCACCTGCTCGACGAGGAGCTCCTGGTCTTCGCTCAAAGAGAAGTCGACGCCGCCCGCGGAAGCGGCCGGGGGAGCGGTCAGCGTCGTCACCATCGTCACGATCGTCGCGAAACTGCCGCGGCGCTTCAGGCCCGGTTGATGACCCAGTCGGCGATCACCATCTTCTGGATCTCGCTCGTGCCCTCGTAGATCTCGGTGATGCGGGCGTCGCGGAAGTAGCGTTCGACGTTGTACTCCTTGGTGTAGCCGTAGCCGCCGTGGATCTGCAGCGCCTTGTTGGTGACCCGCTGCGCCATCTCCGAGGCGAAGAGCTTGGCGTGTGCCGCCTCTAGGGTGAAGCGTTTCTGGCCGTCCTTGGCCCATGCCGCCTTCCAGGTGAGCAGGCGCGCGGCGTCGATCTCGGTCGCCATGTCGGCCAGGTAGAACTGGATGGCCTGGAAATCCGAGAGGTGCTTGCCGAACTGCTCGCGCTGCTGCGCGTAGGCGAGCGCCTCCTCGAACGCCCCCTGGGCGATCCCCAGCGCCTGGGCGGCGATGCCGATGCGGCCGCCGTCGAGCGTGCTCATGGCGATCTTGAAGCCCTCTCCGTCTCCCCCCAGCCGCTGGCGCGCCGGCACCCGCATGTCCTCGAAGGCGAGCTCGGTGGTGCCGGAGGCGTTGACCCCGAGCTTGAACTCGTGCATGCCGTGGCTGTAGCCGGGAGTGTCGGTGGGCACCAAGAAGGCGGTGATCCCCTTGTGCTTCTGCGCCAGGTCGACGCTGGCGAAGACGAGGGCGACGTCGGCATCGGTGCCGTTGGTGATGAACACCTTGTTGCCGTTCAGCACGTAGTCGTCGCCGTCGCGGCGGGCGGTCGAGCGCAGGCCGGCGGCGTCGCTGCCGGCGCCGGGCTCGGTGAGAGCAAAGCAGCCGAGCTTCTTGCCGCTGGCGAGCGGGGTCAGGAACTCGCGCTTCTGCTCCTCGCTGCCGAACTTGAGGATAGGATCGCAGACCAGCGAGTTGTTGACCGAGAGGATCACCCCAGAGGTGGCGCAGACCCGGCTCACCTCCTCGATGACCAGACAGTAGGCGAGGGTGTCCATGCCCGCCCCGCCGTACTCCTCCGGCATGGCGACACCGGTGAGGCCCAGCTCGCCGGCCTGATCGAAGAAAGCGCGCGGGAACTCCCCCGTCTCGTCGATCTCCTTGGCCCGCGGCTGGACCACCTCCTCGGCGAACCGGCGGACGGTTTCGCGCAAGAGCTTCTGCTCGTCGCTGAGCTCGATCTCCATGTCCCTTCCTTGTAGGTGTGCGCGTGGACCTGCGGGCCACGGGATGGTAGCAACCGCCCCTTCGGGGGTCAAGGAAGGATGACCCGGTTCGCTCGCACGGTCAACTTGGTACAGAATGGGCTACCATGCAAGCCGCCGAGCCGCTTCGCTATACCGAGTCCGAGGTCCGCAGCTACCTGCCAAGCGGCTGGCACCTCGCGGGCGATCCGCAGGGAAATTGGGACGCCAAGAAGAAAAGCTGGCGCGTCCAGGTGCTCGACAACGTCGACTTCGACTGGCCGGTCGTAGTGGGCGCCGACGAGGCCGCCTCGCTCGGCCGCCTCGAAGCCCTGCGCCGGGCGGTCGACCGCGTCTACCGCGAGCGCCTGGGATAGGCGCGCCTCGAAAGACGGCGTCTCCGCACACAGTTGACCCCACCCCGCCGCTCGGTCATCGTACGCGCGGCATGCAGCGCATCGACCCCCATCGCTACCGCAAGCTGCGGCGGTTCGTCGCCCGCACCTTCGTCCACGTCCTGTGGTGGGACGTGCTGCTCAACCAGCCGCTGCTGCGGCGCTTCCGCCGAGCACCCGTCGAGCGCTGGCAGGGGATCGCCCGCCGCTACCGCGCCCTCGCCGTAGGGATGGGGGGCGTCCTCATCAAGCTCGGCCAGTTCCTCTCGGTGCGGGTCGACCTCCTGCCGCCGGAAGTGATCGGCGAGCTCTCCGGGCTCCAGGACGAAGTGCCGCCGGAGCCCTTCGCGGACATCGTGCGCCAGGTCGAGGCCGACTTCGGGCGGCCCCTTCGCGAGGTCTTCGAACTCCTCTCCCCCGAACCGGTGGGCTCCGCCTCCTTGGCCCAGGTCCATCCAGCCCTCCTGCCCACCGGCGAGAAGGTGGTGGTGAAGGTGCTGCGGCCGGGCATCGACGTGCTGGTCGAGACCGACCTCGCCGCCGCCGGCCTCGCCATCCGCCTCCTGCGTTTCTCGCGCCGGGTGCGCCGCCGGGTCGATCTCCGGCGGCTGGCCGACGAATTCAGCTCGACCACCCGCCGCGAGCTCGACCTCGCCGCCGAGGGGAAGAACGCCGAGCGCTTCGCCAAAGACTTCGCCGGCGATTCGCGGGTCTGCGTCCCCAAGGTCTACTGGGAGTGGAGCGCCGGGCGGACGATGACGATGGAAGACGTCGGGTATCTGAAGATCTCGGACCTCGAGGCGCTGGCGCGGGCGGGGATCCGCCGCCCCGAGGTCGCCCGCGTCCTCTACCGCGTGTACATGCAGCAGATCTTCGTCCACAACTTCGTGCACGCCGACCCCCATCCCGGCAACCTCTTCGTCAAGCCGCTCGCCGGCCCCGGCGAGCTCGATTTCCGGCCCGGCGATGCCGTCCCGTACCTCCCGGACCGCGGCTTCCAGCTCGTCTTCGTCGACTTCGGCATGGTCGCCGCCATCCCCCCGCGGCTGCGCGGAGCGCTGCGCGAGTACGTGATCGCCCTGGGCACCCGCGATGCCGCGCGCATCGTCCAGGCATACCTCGCCGCCGGCGTCCTCCTGCCGGGCGCCGACCTGAAGCGCCTGGAGGAGGTGCACCGGGTGCTCTTCGAGCGCTTCTGGGGGGTGCGCATCGGGCAGATGCGCGACGTCGCCCTCTCCGAGGCCGCCTACTTCCTCCGCGAGTACCGCGATCTCCTCTACGACGCCCCCTTCCAGCTGCAGGTCGACCTGCTCTTCGTCTCGCGGGCGGTGGGGCTGTTGTCCGGCATGGCGACCACCCTCGACCCCGAGTTCGATCCCTGGGCCGAGACCCGGCCCTTCGCCGAGGGCCTGGCCCGCGACGAGCTGAAGCGAAACTGGCGCGAATGGCTGGAGGAGGCGGTGGTCGAGGGGCGTGCCCTGCTCGGCCTTCCCCGCCGGCTCGAGGAGGTCCTCACCCGCGCCGAGCGCGGGGAGCTCGAGGTGCAGACCGCCCTCGCGCCGGAGACCCGGCGGGCGCTCGACCGCCTGGAGCGCGCCACTCATCGCCTGACCTGGTCGATCCTCGCCGCCGCCCTCCTCCTGGGCGCCGCGCTCCTCCACGTCAACCTCCCGGGCGGGCCCTGGGCGCGCTGGCTGGCGGGGCTGGGCGCCGCCGCCTTCCTCTGGGGGACGATCACCAAGAGCTGAGGGGGCGTTGCTGGATCCGATCTCCGGCCGGCCCCGTATTGCTCTTGGAATGAGAAAGGGAGAACGCACATGATCAGGACACTTCTGCTCGCGAGCCTGCTCGTCGCCGGCCTGCTGCTCGCCGGCTCGATGCTGCGCGCCGACGGTGCCAAGGCCCGCGCCGCCGCCAACTCCACCGCCGCTCCGGCTCCGGCATCCGGCCTCGCCGTCGCGACCTTCGCGGGCGGCTGCTTCTGGTGCATGGAGCACCCCTTCGACGAGCTGCCTGGGGTCGTCTCCGTCACTTCCGGCTACACCGGCGGCCAGAAGAAGGGCCCGACCTACGAGGAGGTCTCGGCCGGCGGCACCGGGCACGCCGAGTCGGTGCAGATCGTCTACGATCCCAAGAAGATCGGCTACGCCAAGCTGCTCCAGGTGTACTGGCACAACATCGACCCCACCTCGCCGGACCGCCAGTTCTGCGACGCCGGGCACCAGTACCGCTCGGCGATCTTCTACCACGACGAGGAGCAGCGCCGGCTGGCCGAGGAGTCGAAGCAGGCGATCGCGCAATCCGGCCGCCTGAAGGCGCCGATCGTCACCGAGATCGTCGCCGCCTCCACCTTCTACCCGGCGGAGGATTACCACCAGCACTATTACAGGAAGAACCCCATCCGTTACCGCTTCTACCGCACGAGCTGCGGCCGCGACGCGCGCCTCGAGGAGCTCTGGGGCAAGGACGCTGGCCACTGATCGGCGACGGGGTGGCGGCCGGGGCGATAGGGGCGGTAGTGGAGCGTCCTAGCGTTTTCCGTCCTAGAGGGTTGAACGCTTCACCAACCCTTCGAGGAGGATCGGATGCGAGACTACCGGCAGCTCCCCGCTTTCCAGACCGCCCAGCAGCTCTTCCTGGCCCTCTATGAGGCCACCCTGCCCCTGACCCAGCAGGCCGCCGGAGGCCTCGCCTCGCGCATGCGCGACGCCGCGGTGGCCGCCGCCGCGGCCATCGTGCGGGGTTGCGCGCTCCCCGCGCCGCAGCTCCTGGAGCAGCTCGCCGAGGCGCGCCGGCACCTGCGCGAGCTGGGGGCCGAGATCGACCTCGCCGAGCGCCTGGGCGACCTCGACCTGGCCACCGCCGTCGAGCTCCTGGAGCACCAGACCCGGGCGCGGCTGGAGATCGCCGCGCTGGCGGCCTCGCTCGCCGCCCCGCCGGCCCTCATTCGACCTTCAGCCGCAGCCGCCGCCCCAGCGTCCTGAAGAGGTCCGCGCGCTCGGCGGCGGCGGGATCGCCCGCCGCCGCCTGGGCGCGCCAAATCGGATAGACCGCCTGCAGCATGTCGTAGCAGAGGTTCTGGGAGCGCCAGAGGTCGGCTTTCAAAGGGCTCGCGCCGGCGAGCGCAGCGAAATCGGTCACGCGCTCCATGACCTCGGCGTCCTCCGGGTTGCGGCGCAGGCGCTCCATCAGGTGCTGCAGGGTCTGCTCGAGAACGTAGCTAAGGTCGGCGGCATCGAGCTCGATCCCCAGCTCCTCCGCCTCGCCGAGGAGGCGCCGAGCCGCGGCCGGATCGGCCGCCGGGCCGCCCAACGCGCGCCGCAGGTCGGCCGCCGACACCATCCCGCCGAGCGCCCTCAGCACCCGCGGGAGCGGGCTCTCGAGGTCGGCCAGGAAGCGCATCAGCGGGGCGTGGTGCTGATGGATGCCGTGCAGCGCGGACTCGACCTCCGTCAGGGTGGTACCGAGGATGGTGTCGAGAACGCGCTGCTGCTCGTCGCGGAAGAGCGACTTCAGGGAATAAGGGACCTCGCCGAAGTGGCGGTCGAGGAGGCGGATGACGGCCGGGAAGTCGGCGCGCTCGAAGGCCCGCACGGCCTCCAGCAGCAGCTGCTCGTAGGCCTCTTCCTCCTCGCGCGCCGCCGGGTCTCCCCCTCCGCCACCGGCGACGTCGCGCACCCCGGCGTTGAAGGTGTGGTCGCCGAAGTGGAGGACGGCGAAGCGGAGGCGGGCGGTCTCGGCGGTGAGGTCGGAGGCGACCTGCACGCGGCCGGCGGCGAGCGTCGCCCGCCCCGCGCGGAAGGTCTGGCTCTCCTCGCGCTCAACCGAGTAGCAGTAGATGCGGGCGCTCGCGGGATAGTCCTCGAAGAGCGAGCTGACGGCGTAGTGGGCGGCCACCTGTCGCAGGTCGACGACCGCGGGCCGCACGCGGCGCTCGTAAATGCGTCGGCCGTCGCCCGCCTCGGGGGAGTTGCTCCTCGCCTGCTTGAGGAGAGCCAGGAAGGGCTCCTCGATGCCGGCACCAAAGAGCTCCTCGGCGAGCTGCACGGCGCGGCCGGCATAGGCCAGCACCTGCACCGTCTCGAGCCCGGCGAGGTCGTTGAAGAACCAGCCGCAGCTGGTGTACATGAGCATGGCGTGGCGCTGCAGCTCAAGGAGCTTCAACGCTCGCACGCGCTCGTCCGCCGCCAGCTCCCGGCCCGACCAGCGGACGAGGAAGGCGTCGATATTGGCGGCATTGGCGGCCGAGCGGTCGAGGACGACCTCGACGTAGTCGTCGCGCGCCGCCCAGGGATCGGCGAAGGTCTCGCCCGCCGCCGCCTCGTAGCGAACGGCGAGCTCGTCGCGCAGCCAGTCCAGGGCCGCGCGGAGCGGCCGACGCCAGGCCTGGTTCCAACCCGGCTCGCCGCCGGTGTGGCAGCCGCAGTCGCTCCGCCACCGTTCGACTCCGTGCACGCAGCTCCAGGAGCTGTTCTCGGCGATCTCCACCTCGTGCTCGGGGGAATGGCGGGCGAGGAACTCCCCGTAGCTGGTGAGGCGCGTCGCACCGTCCGCCTCGATCCGCGACAGCGCGTAGGAGAGGGCCATCTCGCCGTAGCGGTGGTGGTGACCGTAGGTCTCACCGTCGGTGGCGATGTGGACGAGCTGCGGCCGGGCGGCGCCGGAGAAAGCCCCCAGCAGCCGGGCGGCGAAGCTCTCGCCGCTCTCCAGGAGCCCGTCGAAGGCGACCGCCCGCGCGATGCCGCCGTCGTAGAAGAAGACGGCGATCTCCCGGCCCCCGGGGAGGTTCACCCGGTAGGCCGTCCGGCAGTCGACGGCGCCCCGCGCGTCGCTCCATTCGTCGTCGCCGATCCGCCGCATCCGCTTCGCCTGCCCCGGCTCTAGAATGGTGAAGCGGACGCCGAGCTCGGCCGCGATCTCCAGGCTCTCGAGGTCGATCGCCGTCTCGGGCAGCCAGAGCCCGGCGGCGGGGCGCCCGAAGCGGCGCGCGAAGTCGCGCAAGCCCCAGACGATCTGGGTCCGCTTGTCGCGCCGGTTGGCGAGCGGCAGGATGACGTGGTTGTACGCTTGCGCGATGGCGCCGCCGTGGCCGCCGAAGCGCTCGCGGCCGTCGCGGTCGGCGGCCAGTACCGCCGCGTAGACCTCCGGTTCCTTGCGCTCCAGCCAGGCCAGGAGGGTCGGCCCGAAGTTGAAGCTCATGCGGCTGTAGTTGTTGAGGATGCTTTCGATCCGCCCCTCGCCGTCGAGGATCCGCGACGCCGCGTTGGGCCCGTAGCACTCGGCGGCGACGCGTTCGTTCCAGTCGTGGTAGGGAGCGGCCGAGGGCTGGGGGTCGATCGCCTCCAGCCAGGGATCCTCCCGCGGCGGCTGGTAGAAGTGTCCGTGGACGCAGACGTAACGGCTCATGGGGGGCCGATCCTAGCGCGCCGGGACGCTCGCGGCCCAATGCGGGCCAATGCGGGTCAACGCGCGCCGCGATATCCTGCCGGCGCCCAATGACGCGAGCGGACAAAGCACGCCGGATCGCCGAGATCCTCGACCGCATCTACCCCGAGCTGAGATTCCCGCTCCCCTACCCCGATCCGTTCAGGCTCCTCGTGGCGGTCGTCCTCTCGGCACAGACTACCGACAAACTGGTCAACGCGGTCACCCCGGACCTCTTCGCGCGCGCCGCGACGCCGCAGGCGATGGCCCGCCTC
>DATNKQ010000195.1:0-15792 GCA_035603315.1 Thermoanaerobaculia bacterium | reverse complement strand
AGCGTCCTGAAACGGAGATGGGGCTCTTGGAGCCGTGATGGGGCTCCCCAAGCGGAGAAGACTCGCCTTGAGGCGCGTTGCTACGCCACGACCGGCAGGAGCGGCGCCAGATCGCGGTTGGCGGGCGTCAGGGCGTGGCGGTACTGCTTCGCGAGCGCCGCGGTCTCCTCGCGGGTGACCAGCCGCTCGTAGAGGTTGGTGCGCTGGCGGGGGACGTAGCCGGCAGCTTCGATGAGGTGCTCCATCTCGTCCTGGCTCATGCGGTAGGAGGTGCCGGCCGAGGCGACGACGTTCTCCTCGATCATGATCGAGCCCATGTCGTCGGCGCCGAAGGCGAGGGCGAGCTGGCCGATCTTCTTGCCCTGGGTTACCCAGCTGGTCTGGAAGTGGACGATGTTGTCGAGGAAGAGGCGCGAGACGGCGAGCGTCCGCAGGTACTCCTCGGCGTAGGTCTCGGGGATGTCCGGCATCTCGGTGTGCTCGTGCTGGAAGGTCCAGGAGATGAAGGCGGTGAAGCCGCCGGTCTCGTCCTGCAGGTCGCGCACCCGCTGGAAGTGCTCGACGCGGGCGGCGATCTCCTCGCCCATGCCGTACATCAGGGTCGCCGAGGTGCGCAGGCCGTTCCTGTGCGCTTGGCGCATGACGTCGATCCACTCCTCGGCCGAGCACTTGGGGTAGGCCAGGACCTCTTTGCGGATGTCGTCCGACAGCACCTCGGCGCCGCCGCCGGGGATCGACATAAGGCCCGCCGCCTTCAGCCGGGCGATGACGTCATAGAAGCTCATCCGCTCCTTGCGGGCGATGAACTTCACCTCGGGCGGCGAGAAGGCGTGCAGGTGGATGGCCGGGTAGCGCGCGCGGAGATAGCGGAGAAGGTCCTCATAGTAGGTGATCGGGAGGTCGGGGTGGACCCCCCCCTGCATGAGGATGCCGGTGCCGTTGAGCGCCAGGGTCTCCTCGACCTTGCTGCCGATCTCCTCGAACGGCAGGAGGTAGCCTTCCGGGTCGCCGGGCTCGCGATAGAAGGCGCAGAACCGGCACTTGTAGACGCAGACGTTGGTGTAGTTGATGTTGCGGTCCACGTTGTAGGTGGCGACGGCGGGGTCGTTCTCGCGCCTCCGCACCTGGTCGGCGGCGAGGCCGAGCTCCAGGAGGTCGCCGTCCAGGAGCAGGGTATGGGCGTCGCCGGCCGAGATGCGGCGGCCGGACACGGCGTCGTCGAGAATCGCGGAAACCGGTCGGCGGGAGGGCGCTAGATCCATGGCCCCTCCACTCTACGAGATCGCCGTTCCGCCGGCAACCATGGCTCCATTTTGGCCTCGCTCCGCTCCTTCGGGGGCGCGCCGGGATCGGCATCGCTACTGCAAAGGCTGCAGTGGGGCGCTGCCAGTCGCTGCGCGAGGCCAAAATGGAGCCGCGAACCTCGCGTTACTCCCAGAACTCGAGCGGCTTGGGCTCCAGGATCAGGCCGTGGGCGTGGGCGCGGCGGTAGAACTCCTCCAACCCCTCGATCTCTTCCAGGCGCAGGAAGAAGGAGAGGTTCTCGGTCAGGTAGGAGCGCACGTCGGCGGAGTCTAAGGAGAGATCGGCGGCCGCCTCCCGCACCAGGGTGTCGAGGGAGGACATGCCGTAGCGGAGGCTGCTCTTGAAGTAGAACGCGAGATCGGGGAACTCGACCTCCGGCCGCACCGCCCAGACGGCGAAGACGAAGGGCCGGCCGGTCAGGGCGTGCCACTCCGCCGCCAGGTCGTGGATGAGGTAGCGCTCGCGGTCGACCTTCAGGGCGGGATCGCCGATGACGAGGGCCGCGTCGGCCTCTTCGAGCATGCGCTCGACCTCGGGGCGCTCGGGCAGATACTCGGGGTCGAGGTGGAACCGCTCCTGGAAGAGGATGCGCAGGAGCGCCGCCGAGGTGCGGCTGTTCTGGTCGAGGGCGACCTTCTTGACCTCGGGGATGGGCACCCGGGAGACGAGGAGGACGCTCTTGACCTCGTGGGTGGCGGCGATGCAGAGGTCGGGCAGCACCCGCAGGCCGGGGATGCGCTGCACTTCGATCGAGGGGATCAACCCGACGTCGAGGTTGCCCTGCGCCAGCAGCCGGGCGACCAGCGCCGGCGGGTGGTAGCTGGGCGCGAAGAGGTCGGCGTGGTGCCCCTTCAAGAACCCCCACGCCAGCGGCTTGCTGTTCAGGTAGTTGACGATGCCGACGCGCAGCTTGGGCAAGGGATCAGCCTACTTGGACATCGCGTTCAAGAACTCCTGGTTGGTCTTCGCCTTCGACAGCTTGTCGTGCAGCAGCTCCATGCTCTCGACCGTCGACAGCGGGTTCAGGACCTTGCGGAGGACCCAGACGCGATGCAGCTCGCTCTCGGGCATCAGCAGCTCCTCCTTGCGGGTGCCCGACTTGTTGATGTCGATCGCCGGGAAGACCCGCTTGTCGACCAGCTTGCGGTCGAGGTGGATCTCGCAGTTGCCGGTGCCCTTGAACTCCTCGAAGATGACGTCGTCCATGCGGCTGCCGGTGTCGACGAGGGCGGTCGCGATGATGGTGAGCGACCCCCCTTCCTCGATGTTGCGGGCGGCGCCGAAAAAGCGCTTCGGCCGGTGCAGTGCGTTGGCGTCGATACCGCCGGAGAGCACCTTGCCGGAAGGCGGCTGCACGGTGTTGTAGGCGCGCGCCAGGCGAGTGATCGAATCGAGGAGGATCACCACGTCCTTCTTGTGCTCGACCAGGCGCTTGGCCTTCTCGATCACCATCTCGGCCACCTGCACGTGGCGGGTGGCGGGCTCGTCGAAGGTCGAGGAAACCACCTCGCCGGCGACCGAGCGCTGCATGTCGGTGACCTCTTCCGGCCGCTCGTCGATGAGCAGCACGATGAGGATCGCCTCCGGATGGTTCTTCTCGACCGAGTGGGCGATCGACTGCAGGAGCATGGTCTTGCCGGTGCGCGGCGGCGCCACGATCAAGGCGCGCTGGCCCTTGCCCATGGGCGTCACCAGGTCCATGACCCGCGACGACATGTCGCCCGCCACCTCGAGCTTGATCCGCTCCTCGGGGTAGAGCGGCGTCAGGTTGTCGAAGAAGATCTTGTTGCGGGCCACCTCCGGGTGCTCGAAATTGACCGCCTCGACCTTGATGAGGGCGAAGTAGCGCTCCCCTTCCTTCGGCTGCCGGACCTGGCCGGAGATGGTGTCGCCGGTGCGCAGGTCGAAGCGCCGGATCTGGCTGGGGGAGACGTAGATGTCGTCGGGGCCGGGCAGGTAGTTGTACTCCGGGGCGCGCAGGAAGCCGAAGCCGTCGGGCAGGCATTCGAGCACCCCCTCGGCGAAGATCAGCCCGCTCTTCTCGGTCTGCGCCTGCAGGATCTTGAAGATCAGCTCCTGCTTGCGCATCCCGGTGGCGCCCTCGACCCCCAGGTCCTTGCCGATCTGGGTGAGCTGGGAGATGCTCATCTCCTTGAGCGCCCGGATGTCGAGCGCCTCCATGGCGCTCGTCTTTTCCACTGGATTTTGCGTGGTGGTGGTCTTGGTCATGTCGTTCCTCGTTGTCTCATTCATCATCTTGCGCTCGTTTCGAGTTGGAGCCCGATCTCGCTCCACAGTTGTTTCAACCCCTCCCCCGACACTGCCGAAACAGCCATGAGCTCGCGGTTCTCGTCGAGCTCCAGCGACCGGCGGATGGCGGCCAAAGCTGCCTGCCGCTTCGACCTCGGCACCTGATCGATCTTGGTGGCGACCACCGTGATCGGCGCCCCCAGGGACTCCAGATATTGATACGCCGCGGAATCCTTGGAGGTCGCGCCCACCTTGGCGTCCACCAGCAGGATCACGCCTGCCCTGGGCAGGGCCTCGCGGACGAACCCGTCGACCAGCTCCGCCCACTCCCGCCGCTCCTCCCGCCCGGCCCGCGCGTAGCCGTAACCGGGCAGATCCACCAGGTAGAAGCGGCCGTTGACCAGGAAGTAGTTGACCGCTCGCGTCCGGCCCGGCGTGGAGCTCACCCTGGCCAACCCCTTCTTCCCCAGGAGCCGATTCAAGAGGCTCGACTTGCCGACGTTGGAGCGCCCTGCCAGCAAGAGCTGCGGCCGCCCGTCCCGGAGAAAGTCCTCGCTGCGATGGGCGGAGCGGATGAACTCCGCGCTCACGACCTTACCGGCGCTCAACGGGTCAGGCCCCGGAAGTCTGGCGACCGGCCTGCCGGACCCGCTGTCACGACGGAATTTTCAATTTTGAATCCGGCGCGGGCGGGGCGTCTCGGCACCCGGTCCGCGCGGCTCCTGAGGTCGATTTCTTCGCGTTCGTCTAGGGATCTGTTCGAGTCTGTCGGAAGTCTCTGGAGTCCCTGCAGTCAGTAGAGCTCGGTGGAGTCAATGGGCCAGGGAATCGGGGCTGACGGGAGGCTCGGAAACGACCTCCTCGTACTTTCTCTCCGCCTTGGTGAACGGCGAGATCGTACCGTCCAGGGCCAACCGCAGCACCTCGTCCATCGAGTCGACCAAATGAAACTCTAGCAATTCCCGTACCTCTCCGGGGATTTCGTCGAGGTCCTTCTCGTTTTCCCGGGGAAGGATCACTTCGTTGATGCCGCCGCGGTAGGCGGCCAGTACTTTATCCTTGATCCCGCCCACCGGCAAGACCTTGCCGCGGAGAGTGATCTCCCCGGTCATCGCCACGTCCTTGCGGACGGCGATCTTGGTGAGGGCGGAGACCAGGGCCGTCGCCATGGTGATGCCGGCCGACGGGCCGTCCTTGGGGATCGCCCCTTCCGGCACGTGGAGGTGGAGGTCCAGCGACTCGTTGAAATCCGGGTCGACGCCCAGGAGGTCCGCCCGGCTGCGGAGGTAGGAAACGGCAGCCCGCGCCGACTCCTGCATCACCTCGCCGAGCTTGCCGGTCAGGGTCAGCTTGCCCTTGCCGGGCATCAGCCCGACCTCGGTCTCCAGGAGCTCGCCGCCCACCTCGGTCCAGGCGAGGCCGGTCGCCACGCCGATCTCCGACTCCTGGTTCTTGCGCCGGGCGCGGAACTTCACCTTGCCGAGGTACTCGGGGATCATCTCCGGCTTGACGACGATCTCCAGGCCCGGGCCTTCCTTGACCACCCGGCGGGCGATCTTGCGGCAGATCGACGCCACCTCGCGCTCCAGGCTGCGCACGCCGGCCTCGCGGGTGTAGCTCTCGATCAGCACCCGGATGGACTCGTCTTCGAAGCGGATCTTGGTGGTCGACAGCCCGTGGTTCTTGAGCTGCTTCTTGACCAGGAACTGCTGGGCGATGGCGAGCTTCTCGTTCAGGGTGTAGCCGGAGAGGGGGATCACCTCCATGCGATCCTTGAGCGGCGGCGGGATGGTGTGGGTGACGTTGGCGGTGGCGATGAACATCACCTTCGAGAGGTCGTAGTCGACGTCCAGGTAGTGATCGAGGAAAGAATCGTTCTGCTCCGAGTCGAGGACCTCCAAGAGGGCGGCCGAGGGGTCGCCGCGGAAGTCCATCGACATCTTGTCGACCTCATCGAGGAGGAAGACCGGGTTGACGGTGCCGGCCTTCCGCATCATCTGGACGATCTGCCCGGGGAAGGCGCCGATGTAGGTGCGGCGATGGCCGCGGATCTCCGCCTCGTCGCGGACGCCGCCCAGCGACAGCCGCACGAACTTGCGGCCGGTGGCGCGGGCGATCGACTTGGCGAGCGAGGACTTGCCGACGCCCGGCGGCCCGACGAAGCAGATGATCGAGCTCTTGGTCTGCCCCACCAGCTGGCGGACGGCGAGGAACTCGAGGATGCGGTCCTTGATCTTCTCCAGGCCGTAGTGGTCCTCGTTCAGGACCTTCTCGGCATGGTCGATGTCCTTCTGCTCCTTGCTGCGCTTGCGCCAGGGCACCGACACCAGCCAGTCGATGTAGTTGCGCGACACCGTGGCCTCGGCGGAGACCGGCGGCATCGCCTCCAGCCGCTTCATCTCCTGCTCCGCCTTCTCCTTGACCTCCTTGGGCAGGCCGGCCTTGTCGATGCGCTCGCGCAGCTCGGTCATCTCGTCGCCGCGCTCGTCCTTCCTCCCCAGCTCCTGATGGATGGCCTTGATCTTCTCGTTTAAGTAGTACTCCTTTTGGGCCTTCTCCATCTGCTTCTTGACCTTGACGTTGATCCGCTTGTCGATGTTGATCTTCTCGATCTCGACGTCGAGCAGGTCGTGCAGCCGCTGCAGCCGCTCGTAGGGGTTGACGAGCTCCAGGAGCGCCTGCTTCTCGGAGGTCGCCACCATGAGGTGGGCGGCCAGGATGTCCGCCACGCGATCCGGATCGTCGACCTTGAGCGTCGACATCAGGCCCTCGAAGGCCAGGTGGTGGGACATCTTGGCGTACTGCTCGAAGGCGGAGAGCACCTTGCTCATGTAGAGCTGGAGCTCCTCGCTCATCGGGTAGTGGACCTCGAAGGCCTCCACCTCGACGTTGAGCGCGCCGTCGGTGTCGATGACGTCGAGCACCTTGCCCCGCTGCACCCCCTCGACCATCACCCGCACGTTGCCGTTGGGCAGCTTCAGGTTCTGGATGACGGTCGCCACGACCCCCAGCTCGCAGATGTCCTCGCGCAGCGGATCGTCGATGCGGGGGTCCTTCTGGGCGGCCAGGAAGATCCGCTTGTTGGAGGTCTGGAGCGTCTGCTCGAGCGCCTTGACCGAGGTCTCGCGACCGACGATGAAGGGCGCCATCATATGGGGGAAGACCACCATGTCCCGCAGCGGGACGAGGGGCAGGATCTCGCGTTTCTTGGTGATGAAGGGTGAGTTCATTATCCTCAGGCTCTGCCAGCCTTCAGCCGGCCTTCTTGTACAAGGTGATCGGCTGGATGCGGCTGGCGACGACGTCTTCGTTGATGAGGCACTGCTTGATGTCGCGCTGCGAGGGGACTGTGTACATCAGCTCGAGCATCAGCTCTTCCAGGATGATCCGCAGGCCCCGCGCCCCGACGTTCCGCTTCAGCGCCTCCTTGGCGACGGCGACCATGGCTTCGTCGGTGAACTTGAGCTCCACCCCCTCGAACTCGAAGATGGTCTGGTACTGGCGGATGAGGCTGTTCTTGGGCTCCTGCAGGATCCGCACGAGGGCCTCCTCGTCGAGCTCCTCGAGCGTCGCCACCACCGGCAGGCGGCCGACGAACTCCGGGATGAGGCCGTACTTGATGAGGTCCTCCGGCAGGACGTGATCGAGGAGCTGCGTCGTCCGCCGCTCCTTCTTGCTCTTGATCTCGGCGCCGAAGCCCAGCGACTTCTCGTTCAGGCGGCGCTCGATGACCTCTTCCAGACCGACGAAGGCGCCGCCGCAGATGAAGAGGATATTGGTGGTGTCGATCTGCAGGAACTCCTGGTGAGGGTGCTTCCTGCCACCCTGGGGCGGCACGTTGCACTGCGTCCCCTCGAGGATCTTCAGGAGCGCCTGCTGCACCCCTTCTCCCGAGACGTCGCGGGTGATCGAGGGGTTGTCGCTCTTGCGGCAGATCTTGTCGACCTCGTCGATGTAGACGATGCCGCGCTGCGTCTTCTCCTTGTCGTTGCCCGAGGCCTGGTAGAGCTTGAGGATGATGTTCTCGACGTCCTCGCCGACGTACCCCGCCTCGGTCAGCGTGGTGGCGTCGGCGATGGTGAACGGCACCGAGAGGAGCCGCGCCAGGGTCTGCGCCAGGAGCGTCTTGCCGGTTCCGGTGGGGCCGATCAGCAGGATGTTCGATTTCTGGAGCTCGACCTCGCCGTGGGACTTCTCCGCGAAGTCGATCCGCTTGTAGTGGTTGTAGACCGCCACCGCGAGCTTCTTCTTCGCCTGCTCCTGACCGATGACGTACTCATCCAAGAGCGCCTTGATCTCCTTCGGCTTGGGGAGAGTGGTGTCCTGCTGCTGCTCGAGCATCCGGTCCTCGGCGATGATGTCGAGGCAGATGTCGACGCACTCGTCGCAGATGAACACAGTGGGTCCGGCGATCAGCTTCTTGACCTCCCGCTGGCTCTTGTTGCAGAACGAGCACCTCAGGACCTCGTCGCCGCTATCTTTCTTCGGCATCTCTCCTCCGTGTGGTGCGGTCGTAGACGGGATGGCCCGATGCTAGGAGCGAACCTCACCCCTGTCAACTATAGCCACCAGAACAGGACGCCCGCCGGCGGCTATTCCGCAGCCCTTCCGTCTCCCCCGTCCCGTCCTCCCTGCGACACCCGGTTTCTCCTGTCCAGCGGCTCACTCTACTAGGAGAGGTGCAGGGAGAAGCCGCGCGCGTTCTCGCTGCGCCCTCTCCGGAGTGCGCGCCCGGCACAGGTCCGGGCGCTACTCACGAGGAGACCGGAGCCATCTGTTACAGGCCACTAGCCTTGCGCCGCATCATCACGCGGTCGGCGATGCCGTACTCCACCGCCTCGGTCGCCCCCAGGATGCGGTCGCGCTCGGTGTCGCGATGGATCTCCTCCTTGGTCTTGCCGCAGTGCATGGCGAGGATCTCGTCGATGCGGTCGCGCATCATCAGGAGGTCGCGGGCGTGGATCTCGATGTCGGTCTGCTGGCCCTGCAGGCCCTGCAGCCAGGGCTGGTGGATGAGCACCCGGCTGTTGGGCAGCAGCGTGCGCTTGCCCTTCGACCCGGCGGCCAGCAGCACGGCGGCCATCGACGCCGCCTGCCCCACGCAGTAGGTGGAGACGTCGGGCTTGATGTACTGCATGGTGTCGTAGATCGCCAGGCCGGAGCTCACAGAGCCGCCCGGCGAGTTGATGTAGAGGGAGATGTCCTTCTCCGGGTTCTCCGCTTCGAGGAAGAGCATCTGGGCGATGACCAGGCTGGCCACGTCGTCGTCGATCGGCCGGCCGAGGAAGATGATGTTGTCTTTGAGCAGCCGCGAGTAGATGTCGTAGGCGCGCTCGCCCCGGTTCGTCTGCTCGACCACCATTGGGATCAGCATGCGTTTTCTCTTCTCCTACGTGTTCTCGGGGACCGCGGGTCCCGGCTCTCCGGCGGCGGCAGGGATCTCGGCGCCGGCGGAATTCTCAGGCAGCTCTCCCAGGAGGTGGCGGACGACCTTGTCGCGCCGCAGTTGGGAGCGGAAGGAGGCCAGGCGCCCGTCCTCGTCGAGCGCCTTGCGCAGCGCCGAGGTGGAGGTCTTCTGGGCGCGGGCGAGGATGGCCAGCGCCGCCTCGAACTCCTCCTCGGCGAGATCGATCGCCTCCGCCTGGGCGATGGCGTCCAGGAGGAGCTGCGAGTGGACGCGCCGCTCGGCGATCGGCGTCATCTCCTCGGCGGTCTTGTTCCAGTCGATGCCCGAGCGCTCGAGGTCGACCCCCCGCCGCGCCAGGCTCTGGGCGTAGTCGTTGATCAGATGCTCGGTCTCCCGGTGCAAAACGCCCTGGGGGAGCGCCAGCGGGTGGCGCTCGCGGAGCTGGTCCAGGAGCGCCTTCTGGCGCTGCTCCCGCCGCCCCTGCTCTTTGCCCGCCCGCAGGCGGTTCTTGAGCGCCTCGCGCAGCGCCTCGAGGGTCTCGAGCTCCGGGCTGACCCGCGCGGCGAGCTCGTCGTCCAGTGGCGGCAGGTCGCGCTCCTTGACGGCGTTGACCTTCACCCGGAAATGGCGCTCCCGCGCCCCGTCGCCTTCGCCCTCCCGGCGCGTGAAGGTCGTCTCCTGTCCGGCGGCGAGGCCGGAGAGGGCCAGCGACAGCTCTTCCCACACCCGCTCGTCGCCCACCTCGATCTCGGCCGTCTGCGGCTCGCCGTCCTTGTACTGGTCGCCTTCTCCGGTCGGGGCGGGCAGCTGCTCGGTGAGCTCGGCGCTCACCAGGTCGCCGCGCGACGCCGGGCGCTCGACCGGCGCCCAGTCGGCGAGCTGGCGGCGGAGGTCGTCGACGGCGTCGTCGATCTCGACGATGCCGGGCTCGACCGCCGGGTTGGGGAGGTCGAAGTCGTGGATGTTCCTGAGCTCGATCTCGGGCCGGGTCTCGACGGTGGCGACGAAGGTCAGGGGCGCGCCGGGCGAGATCTCCTGCACCTCCTCGACCTCGGGGGGGAGGAGGGGATCGATGGCGCTTTCGGCCTGGGCCTGGTGCCAGTAGCGCGGCAGGAGGCGGTCGATCACTTCCTTGTCGATGTCCTTCTGGAAGCGCCGGCGCACGAGCTCGGTGGGGACCTTGCCCTTGCGGAAGCCGGGCACCCGCACGCGCTGCCCGAACTCCTTGAGCACGCGCTGGGTCTCGGCCTCGACCGCCGGCGCCGGCACTTCGACGGTGAGCTGCTTGCGGCAGGGCCCCACTTCTTCCACGGAGACGACGACGGTCATCAGTTCACGATCCTTTGGTGCGAAAGGGGGGACTCGAACCCCCAACCCGATCTCTCGGGACTAGATCCTAAGTCTAGCGCGTATACCAATTCCGCCACTTTCGCAGCCTCGCTCTTCAAGGGCTTCCAGGGAAGAGTTGTCCTGAGATCCACAGAATGGTGAGCCGCCTAGGAGTCGAACCTAGAACCCGCAGATTAAGAGTCTGCTGCTCTGCCAGTTGAGCTAGCGGCCCGTAACGCCGGCATCATACCCGACCGGCGGAAGCGAGGACAAGAGCCCGGCCGCGCCGCTCGCCGAGAGTCCCTCCTCTCCTTCAAGCCAAGCCGCCTTGCACGAAATGAACCACTTCGAGCCGGTCTCCCGGGCGCAGCGCCGTGGCGCCGAAGCTCGCCCGCGGCAGGATGTCGCCGTTCCTCTCGACCGCCACCGTCCGCGCGTCGCGGCCCAGCTCGACGAGGAGGTCCAGCACCGTCGCGCCGCCCGGCACGTCGCGCGGCTCCCCGTTCAACACGATGGAGATGGAAGTTTGTTCCACCCTAGAGGAGGTGCTTGAGCTCGGCGCGGCCGATGGCGCTGGCGGCGGTGATGATGAGGGCGGCGGTGCCGCGGCTCAGCTGGGGGATCTCGAAGAGGAGGTGAATGGCCCCCTCGTCGTCGGTGCGGCCGACGGCGAGCGTGCAGGGCTCGGCGGTGGTCGAGATCATCTTCACGGAGACCTGGGCGCCGGCGACCGGCTGCCCGCTCTTGCTCGAGCTGGTGCGGAGCGCCAGGTCCGCCCGCTGGCCGAGGGCCAGGTCCTGATCGCCGTCGACGAGCAGGAGGAGCTGCTCCTGGTCGGCCTCGTTGGTCAGGTACTCGAGGATGACCTGGTCGAGGCTCCGCTCCGCGCCCCGCGTCTCCGGCACCGCGGCCGCCACTACCGCCGGCGATATCGGAGCCAGGGGAGCCATCGGAGCCATCGGAGCGAGGGCGACGGCGGCCGGAGGGTCGAAGGCGGTGCCGACGCCGGCCGCGAGGGACGACGGCGGCGTCACCCGCGAGGAGGGCGCCGGAGCCCCCGCCACGGCGGCCAGCGGCTGCTTGCCGGTCTGGCGGACGGCGGCGAGCGACGCCAGCTTGTCGTCGAACTTGCCGTATTTGATGGCAGCGATCATCGTCCGGTGCTGGTGGTCCATGAGGACGATGATCGCCTTGTCGTCCTTGCCCTCGGCGAGGAGCTCGGCGTAGCTCGCCCGCTTGGTGGCCAGCACCTGCCCGCCGACGTAGACCAGGCTCTCGATGAAAGGGTTGCCGGCCCCCTTGTCCTCCGTCTGGACGTGAAAGTTCGTGTCCCCGTGGCGGACGTCGGTGTTGTAGCCGGTGATCATGCTGGGCACATGAGAAGGCTTCAAGAATAGGACAATCTCATGGATTCTAGAAACAGCCCCCGGGAGGGTCAAGGGAACCGAGAGCCGGTGAAGAATTCGCCTAGAGGCAATGCGCTCAGTCCGGTAGGCACGTCCTCCCGGTTGTCATCCCGAGCGAGAGCGAGGGACCTGGGGGATGGGCGGCGCGAAGCCCTTTGCTACCAGATGTTTGGGAGGCCTCCCTCCGCCCAGGTCCCTCGCTCACGCTCGGGATGACAGGCCTAAGTTCTCGCGGATGATCGACCTCCGAAAAAAATTCACAGGCTTTCAGGGTGACAAGTCCGAGGTTTCGCGCCGCAATTGGCCTCCATCCTCTATATCCACCGGCGCGCGACTGGCGTAGAATGTTTCGCGAGGCCTTCCGAGCCTGTCCCACCCTAACCCGAGAACGGCGGGGGGCAGGCCGCTAGGGTGGCCGGGGAAACCCGGCCGCCTCCCGTGCTTGGAAAGGTGGGCCGGGATGGGGCGGCGGCGCTGCCCCGCTCCCTTCTCTTCTTTGCGGCTCGGCGGGCACCAGGAACTGCCATGAGCCGCCTCACGATCCTCGACAACCACCTGCCGTCCCCCGCGGCCGCCCCCTGGGCGCCCGGCCTGCCTGGCCTGCAAGCATCCAGCCCCGGCCGCGACCCCGCGCCAGACAGCCGCACGCGCCTGATCGACGCCTTCGGCCGCCGGCTGACCTACCTGCGGGTGTCGGTCACCGACCGCTGCAACCTGCGCTGCTCCTACTGCCTGCCGGAGGACGCCGAGTTCCCCTTCGGCGACCGCGACTTCCTGTCGCCCGAGGAGATCGAGACGGTGGTGGGAGCGCTGGTGCGGCTGGGGATCGAGCGGGTGCGGCTGACCGGCGGCGAGCCGCTGGTGCGGCGCGACCTGCTGGAGATCGCCCGCCGGATCAAGTCGCTCCCCGGCGTGCGCGACCTGGCGCTGTCGACCAACGGCACCGAGCTGGCGCGCCTGGCGCCGGCCTTGAAGGAAGCCGGCGTCGACCGCGTCAACGTCAGCCTCGACACCTTGGACCCCGAGCGCTTCCACGAGATCACCCGCCGCGGCGACCTGCCGAAGGTCTGGGAGGGCGTCGAGGCTGCGCTCGCGGCCGGCCTCGCTCCCGTCAAGCTCAACGCCGTCCTGGTCTCCGAGGAAAGCCTGGCGGACTCCGACCGCCTCGTCGCCTTGACCCTCGACCGCCCGCTCGCCGTCCGCTTCATCGAGATGATGCCGACGGCGACCAACGGCGGCGCCGCCGGCAGCGTGACCTGCGACGCCGTCCGCGCCCGGATCGAAGCCCGCTACGGCGAATTGGAGCCCTTCGAGCCGGAGTTCCGCACGGGACCCGTCAAGGCCTTCCGCATCCCCGGCGCCGCCGGCACCGTCGGCTTCATCACCCCGCTCTCCCACACCTTCTGCGCCGACTGCAACCGCCTGCGCCTGACCGCCCGCGGCGAGCTCCGCCTCTGCCTCTTCGCCGAGCGCAACTACCCCCTGCGGCACCTCCTCGCGGAGCCCGACCCCGAGGCCGCCCTCGAGGCCGAGATCCTGCGTCTCCTCGAGGAGAAGCCCGCCGAGCACATGCTCACCTCGGGCAACTACGGCAACCTCGCCAGCTTCATGCAGATCGGCGGGTAACGTGCCACAATAGCGGGCGCAAATCCTCCGGGGCCTCCCCAGCCGGCTCCGGTCCCGATTCCAGTCTTCACACCCGAGCGAAGAGGAGAACAACCATGGCTCAGCCCACTACCGCCGAAGAGGTCGCCCAGCGCACCCTGGTCCATTACGAGGTCCGGGAAGGCGTCGCCTACCTGACCCTCGACGATCCCCCGGCCAACACCTACACCCACGAGATGATGCGGCAGCTCGACGCCGCCATCCTGGAGGCCCGCTTCGACAAGAACGTCTACGTGCTGGTGCTCGCCGGCAAGGGCGAGAAGTTCTTCTGCGCCGGCGCCGACATCAACATGCTGAAGACGGCCGACCCCCACTTCAAGTACTACTTCTGTCTGCACGCCAACGAGACGCTGAACCGCCTGGAGCAGACCCCCAAGCTGGTGATCGCCGCCCTCCAGGGGCACACCGTCGGCGGCGGCCTGGAGATCGCCATGGCGGCGGACCTGCTGATCGCCAAGCAGGGCTCCGGCAAGGTCGGCCTCCCGGAGATCAACCTGGGCGTCCTGCCCGGCACCGGCGGCACCCAGCGCCTCGCCCGCCGGGTGGGCAAGAACCGCGCGATCGACCTCATGATCACCGGCCGCCTGATCTCCTTCGAGGAGGCCGAGGGGATGGGCATCGTCAACAAGATCCTCGACGGCGACGACTTCCTGGGCCAGATCCACGCCTACGCGCGGCAGTTCTGCCCGCCCCACCGCGCCTCCAAGGCGGTGGGACGGATCAAGCGCTCCGTGCAGTCCGGCGCCGAGGTGCCGTTCGAGAGCGGCCTGGCGATCGAGCGCGAGCTGCAGCAGCAGCTCTTCGAGAGCGCCGACGCCAAGGAGGGCCTGGACGCCTACGTCTCCAAGCGGCAGCCGCAGTTCAAGGGGGTCTGATGGCGACCGAGGTCAAGGCAGCGAGCGCCCTCACGGCGGCCGCCCCCAAGCTTCCCCCCGCCCGCCTGTTCATCGGCGGGGAGTGGGTGGAGGCGGAAGGAGGCCGCACCTTCGCGACCGAGAACCCGGCGACCGAGGAGGTGATCTGCGCCGTCGCCTCGGCGGGAGCTGCCGACGTCGACCGCGCCGTCGCCGCCGCCAAGGCGGCGCTCGCGGGCGATTGGAAGAAGCTCTCCGCCCGCGAGCGCGGGCGCCTGTTGTGGAAGATCGCCGACGCCCTGGAGGCGCGCATCGACGAGTTCGCGCTCCTGGAGACCCTCGACAACGGCAAGCCGATCTTCGAGTCGCGCTACGTCGACGTCCCGGCGGCCATCGACGCCCTGCGCTACTTCGCCGGCTGGGCCGACAAGGTGACCGGCGAGACCCTGCCGATCGGCGGCCCCTTCGTCCTCGCCTACACGCTGCGCGAGCCGGTCGGGGTGATCGCCGCCATCACCCCCTGGAACTTCCCCCTCATCCAGGCGCTGTGGAAGATCGCCCCGGCCCTCGCCTGCGGCAACACCGTAGTCCACAAGCCGGCCTCTTACACGCCGTTGACGGCGCTCAAGTTCGCCGAGCTGGCGTCCGAGGCGGGACTGCCGCCGGGGGTGCTCAACGTCCTCCCCGGCCGCGGCTCGGAGGTGGGCAATGCCCTGGTCGAGCATCCGGAGGTGGCGAAGATCACCTTCACCGGCTCGACCGAGGTGGGCAAGGACATCATGCGCGGCGCCGCCGCGACGGTGAAGCGGGTGACCCTCGAGCTGGGCGGCAAGTCGCCCAACATCGTCTTCGCCGACGCCGACCTGGACGCCGCGGTCAAGGGCGCCTACAACGGCATCTTCTACGGCAAGGGCGAGGTCTGCGCCGCCGGCTCGCGCCTCTTCGTCGAGGCGAAGGTGCACGACGAGCTCGTCGAGCGGCTGGTCGAGCGCACCAAGAAGCTCGTCCCCGGCGATCCGCTCGATCCCCGGACCCGCCTGGGCGCCCTGGTCTCCGGCAAGCAGCGCGAGACCGTCCTCGGCTACGTCGAGGAGGGGCGCCGCGAGGGCGCCCGGGTGGTCCACGGCGGCGAAGCGGTGGCCATCGGCGGCAAGGGCTACTTCCTGCAGCCGACCATCCTCGACGGCGTCACCAACGAGATGAAGGTGGCGCAGGAGGAGATCTTCGGCCCCGTCCTGGTGACCATCCCCTTCGAGGACGCCAAGGACGCCGTCCGCCAGGCCAACGCCTCCATCTACGGCCTCGCCGCCGGCGTCTGGACGCGCGACATCGGCAAGGCCCACCAGGTGGCGCGCGACCTCCAGGCGGGGACGGTGTGGATCAACCAGTACAACTGGTACGACTCCGGGATGCCCTTCGGCGGCTACAAGCAGAGCGGCTTCGGACGCGAGCTGGGCAGCCAGGCGCTCGAGTACTACACCGAGACGAAGTCGGTTTTTGTCGGGAAGTGAGTCGGCGACGAGTCGTTGAATCTAGTGGCGGAGCTTGCTCTGTATTAAATGTAGGGGCGGGGCTT
>DATNKQ010000185.1:0-2201 GCA_035603315.1 Thermoanaerobaculia bacterium | reverse complement strand
CGCGTCCTGCTCCTGGACCGCGAGGACTGGAGCCTGGCGGACGACGAGAGGGATGAGACCGACGAGAGCGCCCGGAGCCTGGCGCGCCTGCCGCGCCTGCCGATCGCGCCGCCGCCGGAGAGCCTCGCCTACGTCCTCTTCACCTCGGGCTCGACCGGCCGGCCGAAGGGGGTGCAGGTGACGCACGGCGCCCTCGCCAACTTCCTGGCCTCCATGCGAGAGGCGCCGGGGCTCGGCCCCGGCGACATCCTGCTGGCGGTCACCACCCTCTCCTTCGACATCGCCGGGCTGGAGATCTTCCTGCCGCTCCTCGCCGGCGCCCGCGTCGTCCTCGCCGGCCGCGAGGTCGCCGCCGACGGCGCACGCCTGGCGGCGGAGCTGGCGCGGGCCGGCGCCACCGCCATGCAGGCCACCCCCGCCACCTGGCGGCTGCTCCTCGAAAGCGGCTGGGAGGGCGGCCGCGGGTTCCTCGCGCTGTGCGGCGGCGAGGCCCTGCCGGCCGGCCTGGCGCGCCGGCTGTCCTCCCGCGCCGGCAAGGTGTGGAACCTCTACGGCCCCACCGAGACGACGATCTGGTCGGCCCTCCAGCCCGTCGCCGCCGAGCGGGAAGCCGGTGGCGCGGGAAGCGGGGGAACCGCCTTCCCGGCCGTCGTCCCCATCGGGCGGCCCATCGCCAACACCGCGATCCATCTGCTCGACCGCGACTTCGCGCCGGTGCCGCTGGGCGTCGCCGGCGAGATCGCCATCGGCGGCCGGGGGGTGGCCCGCGGCTACCGCGGCCGCGGCGGCTCGACCGCCGAGCGCTTCGTCCCCGACCCCTTCTCCGAGTCGCCGGGGGAGCGCCTCTACCGCACCGGCGACCTCGGCCGCCGGCGCGCCGACGGCACCCTGGAGTTCCTCGGCCGCATCGACAGCCAGGTGAAGGTGCGCGGCTTCCGCATCGAGCTGGGGGAGATCGAGGCCACCCTGGAATCCCATCCGGCGATCTCGCGCGCCGTCGCCGCCCTCCGCCCCGTCGGCGGGGAAGCCGCTGACGAGCGGCGCCTCGTCGCCTGGTTCGTCGCCGCCGGGGAGGCGCCGCCGGAGCCCCGCGCCCTGCGCGACTTCCTGCGCGGCCGGCTGCCGGAGTTCATGCTGCCCGCCGCCTTCGTGGCCTTGGACGCCCTGCCGCTCACCCCCAACGGCAAGGTCGACCGCCGCGCCTTGCCGGCGCCGGCGGCGGCCGGCCGCGAGGCCGGCTTCGTCGCCCCCTCCGGCCCCGTGGAGGAGGTGGTGGCGGAGATCTGGGCGCGGGTCCTCGGCCTGACGCGGGTGGGCGCGGCGGACGACTTCTTCGCCCTCGGCGGCCACTCCCTCCTGGCCACCCGCGTGATGTCGCGGCTGGCGGAGGCCTTCCCCGTGCGGCTGCCGCTCGCCGCCCTCTTCGAGTCGCCCACCGTCGCCGGCCTCGCCCGCGCCGTCGCCACGGCCCGCGGCGGCCGGCGGCCGGCGCCGCCGCTCATCCGCCTGCCCCGCGAGGACCGCCAGACGCGCCCCCTGGAGCTCTCCTTCGCCCAGGAGCGGCTGTGGGTGATGAGCCGGCTTGCCCCCGACAACCCGGTCTACAACGTCTTCCAGGCCCTGCGGCTGGACGGGCCGCTCGACGACGACATCCTGGCGCGCAGCTTCGACGAGGTGCTCCGCCGCCACGAGGCCCTGCGCACCACCTTCCCCACGGCGACGCGCGGGGATTCGCCGGCGGCGCGGACGCGCGGTCCCCGGCAGGCCGTGGCGCCCTTCCGGCCGGGCGCCATGGCGCGCGTCGACCTGACCGCCCTCGAACCGCCGGCGGCCGAGCGCGCGGGAGAACGGCTGGCCGAAGAGGCGGCGCGGCTGCCCTTCGACCTCGCCCGCGGCCCCCTCTTCCGCGCCGTCCTGCTGCTCCTGGCGCCCGGCTCGCGGCTCCTCCTCCTCGCCCTTCACCACATCGTCTGCGACGACTGGTCGATCGGCCTCCTGGTGCAGGAGGTCGGCGCCCTCTACCGCGCCTTCCGCGCCGGCTCCCCTTCGCCCCTCGCCGAGCCGCCGGTGCAGTACGCCGACTATGCAGCCTGGCAGCGCCAATGGCTGCGCGGCGAGACGCTGGCGGCCGAGCTGGCCCCCTGGCTCGCGCGGCTCGGCGGCGAGCTGCCGGTCCTCGCCCTCCCCACCGACCGGCCGCG
>DATNKQ010000177.1:0-4425 GCA_035603315.1 Thermoanaerobaculia bacterium | reverse complement strand
CGACCCGCCGCCACCCCGGCAGGTGGAGAGCGGGATCTGGCGGCTGACGCTGGGCGGCGATCCGCGTCTCGACCCCTATCGCGACCAACTCGACGCCGGAAGCGTGGAGGCGGCCTTGGCCTCGCTCTCGGCCCTCGCCGCCGAGCATCCCCTGGAGGGCTTATGGACGATCGTCCAGCTCCCCTTCTGGCTGCCGCTCGCCGAGGCCGTCCGGGGAACCTTCGGCGGTGCGCTCCACTTCGACTGCATGGACGATCTGTCGGCCTTCGCAGATCACGCGGACCGCACAGCCGAGGAGGCCGCGCTCGCCCGTACGGCCGACCTCGTGACCGTTTCTTCCGAGCGGCTGCACGCCCGGCTGGCCCCGCACAGCCGGACGTGCGCCGTCGTCCGCAACGGCTGCGATCCCGAGCATTTCGGTCCCGCGGCCGCCCGACCGGCGCCCGCCGGCCGCATCGTCCTCGGCTTCTTCGGCGGCATCCACGAATGGTTCGACGTCGACCTCGTGGCGGCGCTGGCGCGGCTGCGGCCGGAGTGGGAGATCTGGCTCGCCGGCGACACCTACCGCGGCGAGGTCGACGCCCTCCGCGCCCTCCCCAACGTCCGCTTCTTGGGCGAGCTGGCCTACGCCGACTTGCCGCGCGTCGCCAGCGCCTTCGACGTCGGCATCCTGCCCTTCAAGGTGACGCCTCTGACCGAGGCCGCCGATCCGGTCAAGGTCTACGAGATGCTGGCCGCCGGCCTGCCGGTCGTCGCCGTCGACCTTCCCGAGCTGCGTCGCCTGGCGCCGCTCGTCGCCCTGGCGCGGACGCCCGAGGAGTTCGCGGCGCGGGTCGACGAGGCCTTGGCCGAGCCGCTCTCCCTGCGGGAGACCCGGCGCCAGGCCGCGCGGCGCTGCTCCTGGGTGGAGCGCTTCCTCGAATTGCGGCGGGCCATGGACGAGGTCGCCGGCGGCGTACCGCGCTGCCGGCCAGAGCCCACCCGCCAAGCCCTGGGCCTTCACCATGGCGGCTACGAAGCCGCCGACCTCCACGGCCGTCTGACCCATCTGGAAGCGGTCGAGCGCGAAGGCGCCCGCCTCCGCACGGAGCGCTGCTCGATCGCCGAGCAGCTGGACCGCGTCCAGGCCGAGGCCGCGCGCCTGGCCGCCGAGGTCGAGCGGATCGAGGCGGACCGGCTGGGCCTCGAGCGCGAGGTCGCGCGGGTCACCTCGTCGCGGGCCTGGCGGCTGGCCAGGAAGGTGCGCTCGCTGACCCCTGGAAGACCCGGCAGAGCGAGGGATTGACCGCGCCTCCCCGTCCCTGTACTATCCGGAGTAGCGGCGCATTCCCGCCTCCGCAAAAGGAGCGTTCCTGCATGGCAGAACCGAAGCTGGACCGACTGAAGGCCATCGACACCGCCGTCACCCAGATCGAGCGCCAGTTCGGCAAAGGCTCGATCATGCGCCTGGGGGCGCGCGAGCACCTGGCCATCGAGGCCATCCCCACCGGCTCGCTCTCCGTCGATCATGCCATCGGCATCGGCGGCTTCCCGCGCGGCCGGGTGGTCGAGGTCTACGGTCCCGAGTCCTCGGGCAAGACGACGCTGGCCCTCTCGGTCGTGGCGCAGGCGCAGAAGCGGGGCGGCATCGCCGCCTTCATCGACGCCGAGCATGCCTTGGACGCCGAGTACGCGAGGAAGCTCGGGGTCGACATCGACAACCTCCTCGTCTCGCAGCCGGACAGCGGCGAGCAGGCGCTGGAGATCGCCGAGATGCTGGTGCGCAGCAACGCCGTCGACGTGGTGATCGTCGACTCGGTCGCCGCCTTGGTGCCCAGGGCCGAGCTGGAGGGAGAGATGGGCGACTCCCACGTCGGCCTGCAGGCCCGCCTGATGTCGCAGGCCCTGCGCAAGCTGACCGCCATCGTCGCCAAATCGAAGACCTGCCTCGTCTTCATCAACCAGATCCGCGAGAAGATCGGAGTGATGTTCGGCAACCCCGAGACGACGACCGGCGGCCGCGCCCTCAAGTTCTACGCCTCGGTGCGCATCGACATCCGCCGCATCGCCTCGTTGAAGGAGGGCGAGGAGGTGACCGGCGCGCGGGCCAAGGTCAAGGTGGTCAAGAACAAGGTGGCCGCCCCCTTCCGCCAGGCCGAGTTCGACATCGATTACGGCGAGGGCATCTCGCGCACCGGCGAGCTCGTCGACCTGGGCGTCGACCACAAGTTCATCGTCAAGAGCGGCGCCTGGTACAGCTACGGCGACCTGCGCCTGGGCCAGGGACGCGAGAACTCGAAGCAGTTCCTCCGCGACAACCCCGACTTGGGCGACGAGCTGGAGTCGAAGCTGCGCGAGAAGCTCGGCATCCCCGTCACCGTCCGCTCGGCCGAGATGGGGACGGTCGAAACCTAGGGCGTGGGCGCACACGCGCGAACCGTCCGCCTGGCTCCAGCGCTGGGACTCCTCGGCTGCTGCCTGGCGATCGCCCCGGCCCAGCCCGCGGTGCCGGCGGCAAGCCCCAAGCCGGCCTTCGTCGATCGGGCCGCCGACTGGGGCCTCTCCTTCCGCTACTCGACCGGTTCGACCGGGAAGCTCTACTACCCCGAGATCGTGGCCGGCGGCGCCGCCCTGTTCGACTACGACGGCGACGGCGACCTCGACCTGTTCGTCGTCCAGGGCAGGGTCCTCGAGCCCGGCCAGGCGGCCGCGCAACCCATCGTCCCCGCCGGCGGCCGCCTCTTCCGCAACGACCTGATCGACGAGCGCGGCGTCCGCCATGCGACGCCGCGCTTCGTCGACGTCACGGAGGCCTCCGGCATCCGCGCCGGCGGCTACGGCATGGGCGTCGCCGTCGGCGACTTCGACAACGACGGCCGGCCCGACCTCTACCTCCTCAACTTCGGCCCCAACCAGCTCTGGCACAACAACGGCGACGGCACCTTCACCGAGGTCGCCCGCGCCGCCGGGGCGGACGACCCGCGGATGAGCGTCTCCGCCTCCTTCGCCGATCTCGACCGCGATGGCTGGCTCGACCTCTACGTCGCCGACTACGTGGAGTTCGACCTGGCGCGGAACGTCCGCTGCTCGGCGGCGAGCAGCCGGCCCGACTACTGCGGTCCGTCCGCCTTCCCACCGGCGCCGCACCGGCTGCTGCGCAACCGCGGCAACGGCACCTTCGAGGACGTCTCGCTCCGCTCCGGCATCGCGCGGGCGAGCGGCCGCGGGATGGGCGTCGTGGCGGCGGACTTCGACGGCGACGGCTGGCCCGACCTCTTCGTGACCAACGACGGCTCGGCGAACTTCCTGTTCCGCAACCGTCGCGATTTCACCTTCGAGGAGATCGCCCTCCCCGCCGGCGTCGCGGTCGACGGCGACGGGAGGGTGAAAGCGAACATGGGGATCGCCGCCGGCGACGTCGACGACGACGGCGACTGGGACCTCTTCGTCACCCATCTGGCCGGCGAGGCCCACACGCTGTGGGTGAACGGCGGCGACGGCACCTTCGAGGACCGCACGGCCGCGGCCGGGCTCGCCGGCCCGAGCCTCGCCGCCACCGGCTTCGGCACCGGCTTCCTCGATTACGACGGCGACGGCCGGCTCGACCTCCTGGTTGTCGACGGCGCCGTCCGCCTGCTAGAGGAGCAGGCGCGGCGGGGCGACCCCTTCCCCTTCGCTCAGACTCCGCAGATGTTCCGCAACCTGGACGGCGGCCGCTTCGCCGAGGTGACGCGCGAGATGGGCGAGCCGTTCCGGCGCCCCGGGGTGAGCCGCGGCGCCGCCTTCGGCGACGTCGACGACGACGGCGACACCGACGTCGTCGTGGTCGACGCGAACGGCGCCCTCCGCCTCCTCGTCAACCAGGTGGGGAACCGCCGGCCCTGGATCGGCCTGCGCCTCGTCGGCCGCCCGCCAGGAGCCCGCGCCGAGCGCGACATGCTGGGGGCGCGGGTGGCGGTCGTCCGCCGCGGCGCCCCGACGCTCTGGCGGCGGGCGGCAACGGACGGAAGCTACGCGTCGGCCAGCGATCCGCGCGTGCTGGTCGGGCTGGGCGACCAGGCGGCCATCGTCGAGGTGCGCGTCGACTGGCCCGACGGCCGCTCCGAGCTCTTCCCGCCGCCGCCGCTCCGCGCCTACACGACCTTCCACCAGGGCGCGGGAAGGCCGCTCGCAGCGGCTCCGGCCGCGGCACCCCATCCTCCTGGCACCCCGCGGTGAGCCGGCGGCTGCGCAACGGCTCGTCCGCGCCGATGGCCTTGATTGCCCCGATCGCCCCGATCGTGATGATTGGGGCGATCCTCCTGGGGTGCGCCTTCGCGGGTCTGCGCGCGGACTACGACCGGTCCTGGCAGGAGGATCTCCCCGTCCAGCCTCCCGACCTGGCACCCCTGGAGACGGCCGTCGCGGCGCAGCTCGCGGCGGCGCACCGGCGGCTCGCCGACCTCC
>DATNKQ010000157.1:0-2030 GCA_035603315.1 Thermoanaerobaculia bacterium | reverse complement strand
CCGCGCCGTGGCGGTCGACGAGGAGACGCAGGCGGATTACCTCGCCCGCTACTACCTGCTGGCGCTGGGGACGGGTCTCGTCGAGCGGGTCTTCTGGTGGCAGCTGGCGGCGAAGGGCTACGGCTTGATCGATCCCGCGGCGGGCGGCGGCCTGCGGCGCCGGCCGAGCTTCAGGGCTCTCCAGACCCTCGTCCGCGAGCTCGCCGGGAGCGTCCTCGAAGAGGTCCTGCCGGCGCCGCCGCCCGCTCGCCTCTACCTCTTCCGGCGGCCCGACGGGGCGGAGGTCGTCGCCGGCTGGAGCGCCGTCGGCGGCGTCCGCGCCGCCCTCCCTCGCGCGGCGGTGGCGGCGCGCGACCGCGACGGCGAGCCGTTCGCCCCGCCCGCCGGACGCGAGGTCGAGCTCGCGTCCGGCGTGCGGTATTTCACCCTGGCCAACCTGTAGGGGCGCGGCCCCCTGTGGCCGCCCCCCCGGCGCCTACTTCTGGAACACCTGGTCGATGGGCACGATCTCGATCGCCGTCGGCTTGACCTTCAACGCCTCGATGGTCTTATCGGCCGCCAGGACGTCCTCTCCGGGCTTGCTGTTGTAGGTCATCGGGCTGGGCTCGTCCTTCTCCAGCGCGGCCTTGAAATCCGCAGCGTGGTCGGTGACCACCACCGCGTCGTAGCTCGCGGTCTCGAGGTACTTCTTGGCGGCGCGGTTGACGTCGTCGACGGAGAGCTTGCGCAGCTCGCGGTCGATCTCGTCGATGTAGTAGGGCATGCCGTAGAAGCGGCTGTCCATCTGCCAGCCGAGCCGGCTCGACAGCGTCTGCGCCCACAGCTTCGAGTAGTTGAGGAGGAAGTCGCGGGTGAGCTCGAACTCCGCCGGCGTCATCCCCTGGTCGCGCAGCCGCTCGACCTCGTAGAGCGCGGCGCGCAGCGCGAAATGGGCGGTGTTGGGGACGACCGGCCGGATCCACACCGAGAAGAACTGCTCGTGGCGCGGCACGCCGGGGCCCGGCCGCATGGTCCCCGGAGGATTGCGCCAGTACTCGATGTAGGAGTAGTCGCCGTAGTTCAAGCCGCGCTTCTCGCGGAGCTGCTGCATGAGCCGGCCGTGGGAGGTGCGGTGCTGGCCGAGGAAGCTGTTGGCCACCATCAGCGGGTAGTAGTCGGGGTGCGAGCGGTTGATGGGCAGCGGGTATCCGAAGTGGATACCGACGGAGGCGGTCTTCTTGTCGATGAGCGTGAAGCTGCGGCCCTGAACCGCGGGAACCGGCGGGATCTCCGCGTGCGCCGCGCCGCCGGCTTGGCCGGCCGGCAGCGCCGCGAGGTCCTTCTCCAGCCGCTCGACGTAGCCGGCGGGGTATCCGCCGGCCACTCCCAGCATCAGGTTGGCGCGTGTGTAGTGGGCGCGGTAGAAGCTCTTGACGTCGTCGAGGGTGATGCTCTTCAGGCCTTCGACGGTCCCCGCCGGCGGATGCCCGTAGGGATGTCCCTTCCAGATCACGTCCTGGATCTCCTCGAGGCCCAGGAGCTCGTCGCTGCTGCCGCGGAGCGTCGTCGTCAGGAACGACAGCAGCTCCTCTTTGTTGCGCTCGAAGTCGCTCGGCGCGAAGGCGGGCGACAGCAGCGCCTCCTCGAAGAGGGCGGTGTACTCGGCCAGCGTGTCCTTGTGGACCTCGCCCGAGAAGACGGTCACCTCGCGGTCGGTCTGGGCGTCGATCGACGCCGCCATGGGATAGAGGGTCTCGAGGAGCTGGCTGTAGGTGTGCTTCTTGGTCCCCGCCTGGCCGACCATGAGCGCCGTCAAGGTCGCCAGGCCCTCCTTGCCCGCCGGGTCGTGGATCGAGCCGACGTCGAAGAGGACGTGGAGGGCGACGAGAGGCGAGCCGGCGCTCGGCACGGTGATGGGTCCCAGCGGCGCAGTCGTCTCATTAGTCGCTGCGCTGGGCGCGGCGAGCGCGGGGACGGCGGCGAGCGCCAGGCCGGCGCCCAGGCAGAGCGCGGCGGCTCTCTTCGTGCGGTCTCTCATGGCTATTTCCCTC
>DATNKQ010000146.1:0-5415 GCA_035603315.1 Thermoanaerobaculia bacterium | reverse complement strand
CACCAGCTCGGCCGGCGAGAAGGCGCTCGCCGCCGCCGCGATCTTGCGTAGCGTTTCCGGCGGGTAGGACGAGCGGTAGTAGCCGCGGGCGCCGGCGTTGGCGAGCACCCAGGGGAAGCAGCCGTCCAGGGTGAAGCTCTGACGCCGCTCCCGCAGCAGCTCGCAGCGCACCGCCGCCCCACCATCGCCGCCCGCCGGCCGGAGGCAGACGGGGATCGACCACAGCTCCGGCGACCCCGCCGCCAGGCGCCGGGGATCGAGGAAGAAGCGCTGCTGGGAGAGGGTGACCTCGGTTGTATCGCCTTGGCAGCGCGTCTCGATGGCGAGGAGCGGCGCGCCGGGCTGCTCGACGAAGCTCGCCAGCACGCGGTCGACCGGCCGGCTGGAGACCCGCGCCAGCTCCGACCACAGGTCCTCCGCCGTGGCGTTGCCGCCGGCGTGGCGCGACAGGTAAGCGTTGACGCCGGCCTGGAAGACCGGCTCGCCCAAGTACGACTCGACCATGCGCAGCATGGCGGCGCCCTTCTGGTAGGCGACGCCGTCGAACAGCTCCTTGATCTCGGCCGGCGTCTCGCCGTTCTGGCGGATGGGGCGGGTGGAGGCCAGGGAGTCGGCTTCGAGGACGCCCTGGGCGGCCTGCGCGGCCTCGACGTCCTGGTCCCAGGTGCGGTCCCATTCGGCAAGCGGCTTGCCGGACATCCAGGTGGCAAAGCCCTCGTTCAGCCAGACGTCGTCCCACCACCTCATGGTGACGAGGTCGCCGAACCACTGGTGGGCCATCTCGTGCGCCACCACCGCGGCGACGCCGCGCCGCGACCACGCGGAGGCGGAGGCGGCGTCGATGAGGAGCGCGCGCTCCTTGTAGAAGATGGCTGCCGTGTTCTCCATGCCGCCCCACTCGTAGTCCGGGAAGGCCACCATGTCGAGCTTGCCGAAGGGGTAGCGGATGCCGTAGTAGCCGTTGTAGAAGCGGAGGAAGCGCTCGCTGGCGGCGAGAGCGAAGCGCCCCAGCTCCTTCTTCTCCGGCAGGGCGCAGACGCGGATGGGGATGCCGTCGGCGCCGCCGGCGACGCACTGGAACTCGCCGACCGCGAGCGCCACCAGGTAGGTCGACATCCTGGGCGAGGTGCCGAAGGTCAAGGTGTGCAGGCCGGCGGCGGGACCCGGCCGGTCGGCGACAACGGCGCCGTTCGAGATCGCCGTGTCGCCCTGGGCGACGGTCACGGTCAGGTCGAAGGTCGCCTTGTCGGCGGGCTCGTCGAAGCAGGGGAACATCATGCGGGCGTAGGTGCCCTCGAACTGGGTGATGGCGTAGCGGCGGCCGGCGGCCTGGACGCGGTAGAGGCCGCGCAGGTCGTCGCGCACCCGGCCCGTGAACTCGACGGCGAGGCGCGCCGCCCCCGCCGGCAGCGGCGGCTCGAAGCGCAGCGTCGCCGTCTCCCGGGCCGGGTCGAGGGCGACGGCGGCCGGCCGCGCCGCCGGCTCGGCCAGCCCCTTGCCCGCCGCCGTCGCCGAGGCGCGGAGCTCGAGCCCGACGGCGTTCAGGGTGATCGTCGGCGTCGCCTGCGGTATCTCGACGTCGATCGTCTCCTCGCCCTTGAGCTCGCCGCTCGCGAGGTTGGGCGCCAGGTGGATCTCGTAGTGCCGCGGCACCGCCTCGCCGGGCAGCCGCTGCGCCCGCGCGGCGGTGGCCGAGGCCACCGCCAAAAGGCTCAGCAATCCCACCGTCCAACCGAGGTTCCGCATGTCGGCTCTCCGGCGACAAGAGTAGGGGAAGGGCCGGCGGGCGTAAAGGCCCGTGGATCTAGCCTGCTGGGAGCGTGATCGCCACCTCGAGGCCGCCCTCGGCGCGGTTCCTGGCGGTGATGCCGCCGCCGTGCTCCTCGGCGATGCGGCGGGCGATGGGGAGGCCTAAACCGGTGCCGGCATCGTGGGTCGAGAAGTAGGGGTCGAAGATGCGGCCCAGGAGCTCGGGGCGGACGCCGGGGCCGGAGTCGATCACCGACACCCGGGCCTGGCCGTCCAGGCGCTCGACGCGGACCACCACCCGGCCGCCGCCGGCGCTCGCCCGCAGCGCGTTCTCCAAGAGGTTGCGCACCGCCCGCGAGAGCAGCTTGGCGTCGAAGCGGGCGGCGATGGGGCCGCCGCTCTCGAGCTCGACGCTGATCCCTTCCGGCGGCGCCGCGCGGTAGCCCTCGACGAGGCCGGCGATGGCCGCCGTGAGGTCGCCCGGGCGGGGGTCGATGCGCGGGATGGCGCTGTAGGCGGAGAACTCGGAGGCGATCGAGCGCAGCTCGTCGACCTGCGCCAGGATGTTCGCCGTGCAGCGCTCGAAGACGCCGTCGAACTGCTCGGGGTCGGTGGCGTAGACCTCCCGCATGTGCTCGGCGGAGAGGCGGATGGGGGTCAACGGATTCTTGATCTCGTGGGCGATGATGCGGGCCATCTCGGCCCAGGCCAGGAGGCGCTGGCCGCGCAGGGTCTCGGTGGCGTCCTCGACCACCAGGAGCGCCGCCGGCTCGCCGGGCCCGGGGACCGGCACCCAGATGAGCGTCCACTCGCGCTCGCCCCCCTCTCCGCTAACCGGCACGCCGCCGTTGCCGGCGTTACTGGCGTTACCGGCGCCGGGGGACGGCGCCGAGGGCGCGCTCAGGCGCACGGTGGCGCGCGCCATCTCCCCGCCCGCCGAGCGCAGGAAGGCGGCGACCGGCGCCAGGCGGCCCGCGCGCGCCACCGTGCGCTCCAGGCTGTGGCCGGTCGCCACCCCCAGGAGCTCGGCCGCCACCCGGTTGTGCATCAGCACCCGCCGCTCGCGGTCGACCGAGACGACGCCGGAGGTGATGTTCTCGACCATCCGCTCGACCACCTGCTTCTCGCGCAGCAGGCGCTCGCGGCCCTCGGCGATCTTGCGCGCCATCTGGTCGACCGCCTCGACCAGGGCCGCCAGCTCGAGCTCGGACGGCGCAAGGTCGAGCGAGGGGGCGCCGGCGGCGATCCGCCGGGTGCCGAGGACGAGCTGGGCCAGGGGCTGGGTGAAGTTGCGCGCCAGGCGGGTGCCGACCGCCACCGAGAGGGCGAAAAGGGCCGCCGTCACCAGGAGCGCCCGGCGCCGCAGGTGGGCGAGCTCGGCCGCCCCCTCGGCCTGCTGGGCGAGGAGCGGCACCGAGAGGAAGAGCCGCTCCTCCGTCGGCGCCACCCCGGGGACGCGGAGCGGCGCGTAGAGCTCCAGGTACTCGCTGCCGCCGGCGCGGTTGGTGCGCGACCCCAGGTCGTAGCCCAGGAGCGCCAGCCGCTGGTAGATCTCGCCGGGGATGCGCTTGGGCAGCAGGCCGGCGGTGAACAGCTCGTGCTTGCTGGAGGCGTTGACGATCGACCGCCAGTAGAGGTTGACCTCGTGGTGGACGACCTGCGAGAGGGTCGAGAGCACCCGGTCGTCGAGCGCGGTGTCGATGCCGAAGCCGGGCTGGAGGGCGAGGATGCGGTCGCCCAGCTCCTTCTGCGCCGAGTTGAGGGCCGCCTCCCCCGCCGCTTGCTGCGCGCCCTCGAGGCGCGCCCCCATGGCGCGCACGAGGACGACGTTGAGCAGCAGCAGCGGCACGAGAAGAAGGGCCGTGTAGACGATCAGCAGGCGCTTCGAGTAGGAGCGCACCGCCCGCCGCAGGAGGTCGCGGAAGGCCGCCCGCGGCAGCGCGAGGAGGAGGGCAAGGAGGGTGGCCGAGGCGAGCACGAGGAGGACGGCGAGGGCCTCGGTGGCGGCGCCCTCCAGCGCTTCCAGGGGCGTCTCCCGCGGCAGGTAGACCGCCTCCCAGCCGCCGGCGACGGGACGGGCATGGGCGCGGGCCTGGCCGTCGGGGGTGTCGACGGTCGCCGCGGCGGGGCGCCGCAGACGCAGGACGGGATCGAGCGGCGGCGACTCCTCCCACGGCGAGATCGTCGCCCGGCCGTCGCTGGCGTAGAGGGCGTAGAGCGCCGGCCCGGGCATCTCCTCGACGGGGCTGGCGGCCGGCCCCCCTTTGAGGAGGCCGACCTCGACCTCCCCCAGGCCGCGGCGGTCGGCCACCTCGAAGCCGGGGCGCGGCAGCAGCCAGTAGCGCGCCGTCGCCCATGGCACGCCGCGGTAGGCAAGCGTCGCCCGGCCGGTGATGAGCGCCTGCTCCCACCGCGGCAGGCGGAGGCCCTGCCAGCGCGCCGGGCCGCGATCGACCTCGCCTTCCCGGGTCAGCGGCAGGCCGAAGGAGAACGAGGAAGAAGAGCCGGCGAGCGGCTGCACCACGAGCGCCGAGAGGGTGTTGCGGCGGGCCAGCGGCGAGGAGCGCCAGAGCGCGAAGGCGAGGTCCTGCCGCTCGAGGCCCAGCGGGTTCCGCGGCACCAGGTCGACGAGGTCGCGGTGGCCGAAGTGGTCGGCCAGGTGATGGGAGAGGACATCGACCTCGGGCGCCGCCGGCGGGGCGAAGTGCGACAGCAGCTCGCCGCCGACGAAGTCGTCCAGGCGCAGCCGGTAGGCGGTCTCGACGGCGACCGCGGCGGCGAGGGCAGCGAGGAGGGCGAGGCCCGCCAGGGCCGGCGCGAAGCGCAGCGGCGAGCGCCGCTCCACCCACAGCGCGGCGGCAGCGCCGCCGCCGGCGAGGAGGGCGAGGGCGGCCGCCGGAGAATCGGTCAGCGCCGCCGCCGCGGCCAGCAGGCCGACCGCCACCCAGGCCCAGCGGTCGTGCGGCGTGGTCTCTTCCTCCTCCTCCGCCGCCCCTCCGGCCGCACGCAGCCCGGCGAGGCAGAGAAGGCCGCAGGCGGCGGCCGCGAAGGCGAGACGCCAGCTGAAGACTGCGGGGTCGGCGACGATGCCGGCGGCGAGGTCGAGCGGACCCCAGCGCCGCTCGAAGGCCCAGGCCAGGGCCGCCAGAAGAACGACCGCCAGCGCCCCCAGCGGCGCCGCGTGGACGCCCGCCGGCCGCAGGCGCCGGATGCCGGGGAGCCAGGGCGCGCGGAACCCGACGGCGGCCAGCGCCAGGCCGGCCAGCAGGGCGGCGAGCGCCGGCGGCGGCACGCTCGCCGCCGCGCCGGCGGCGAGCACCCCGCCGAGGGCCAGCGGCACGATCCCCCGCCCCCGGCGGTCGAAGCGCTCGAGCGGCCCGCTGCCGCCCGGCAGCGCCACCCCCACGCCCCGCATCACCGCCAGCGCCAGGAGGGCGAAGGCGATGGCGCACCAGGCCAGCCGTGCCGTCCACGGGCGCCGGCCGACGAGATCCGCCGGGGCGGTGGAATCGCCAGCGCTGCCAGCTGCCTGCTCCACCACCAGGGTAGGCGCGCCGGGGAGCGAGATCCGCTCGGTCCCCGGCGCCGCGTCGCCGGGGTCGCTCACCAGCGACCAGCGCCGGACGGTGCCGCCGGCGCCGGCGCCGAAGGGGAGCTGGTGGGTCG
>DATNKQ010000145.1:0-5332 GCA_035603315.1 Thermoanaerobaculia bacterium | reverse complement strand
CTGCGCAGGCCGCGCAGGCCACTCCGGACGACGCCGCCAGCCAGCCGGCCCCCGCACCCACCCCCGACGTCGGGCGCGTGGAAGTCGAGGACCGCACGCCGGCGCCCGCCCCCGAGCCGCCGCGGCCGGAGCCCGTCACCGTGCCGTCCGGCACGACGATCAACGTCGAGCTCACCAAAACGGTGTCGAGCAACACCAGCAACGTCGGCGACACCTTCCGCGCCCGCGTCTCGGGAGACGTCGTGCAGAACGGCGTGGTCGTCATCCCCGCCGGCTCCGAGGTGGCGGGTGAGGTCACCTCGGCGGTGCCGGCGAAGAAGATCGGCGGTCGGGCCTCCTTAGGGGTGCGCTTCACCGACCTCATCCTGCCGACAGGCGAGACGGTGCCTCTCCAGGCGTCGCTGTTGCGCGAGGGCGAGAGCAAAACCAGAAAGGACGCTGCGACGATCGGCGGCGCTGCCGCCGGCGGCGCCATCCTGGGAAACATCCTCAACCGAGCCAGCCGCGGCCGGGGGTCGATCATCGGCGCCCTCATCGGCGCCGCCGCCGGAGCCGCCATCGCAGCCCGCCATCCGGGCGAGGAGGTGACCCTCGACCAGGGCGCCGTGGTCGCCATCCAACTCGACCGCGCGCTCGATCTCCACCGGCGCAACTAGGCGCGCCGCATTTCTCACCGCTTCGGGAGCGGAGACCCGGAGCGGCCCGTTCCCATTCCCTGGAGATGCTTTCTCGCCGGAGGCTATGGGAACAGTCTGCCTCGGGAGGTCTGGATCAACACGCCGTAGGCGCGGGCCTTCGCAGGGTCGACGCGACCAAGCGGTGAGAAATGCGCCGCTAGCGGCCGAGGACGCCGGCCAGCGCTTCGACGCCGCGCGCGACGACGTCCGGCGGCGCGGCGGTGAAGCAGAGGCGCACGTGCGTGGGGTAGGGGCCGAAGCTGGGGCCGGGGGCGACGAACAGCCCGCGCTCGACGCAGTCCTCGAGGAGGCCCTCGAGGCCGCGGCCGTCCAGCTGCTCGGCGACGTCGAGGAAGAGGAAGGTGCTGCCCTGGGGAGCCGGCAGGCCAAGGCGCGCCGCCGCCCGCTCGCCGGCTTCCCGATAGAGCTTCCGCGACTCCGCGATCCAGCGATCTCCCGGCTCGCCCAGCGCCCGCACGGCGGCGATCTGCGAAGCGGTCGGCGTGCTGTAGAAGCTGTGGGTGCTCACCTTGCGCAGGTCGCCCATCACCGCGGCCGGGCCCACGACGTGGCCGCAGCGGTTGCCGGCCATGCCGTAGGCCTTGGAGAAGGAGTGGGACGCGAAGGTGCGCTCGGGCGCCAGCGGCAGGCCGTAGGTGTGCGGCTCGCCGCTGTAGAGGTAGTCCTCGTAGACCTCGTCGGAGAGGATCCACAGGTCTTCGCTGGCCGCCCAGGCCACGAGCGCCTCGATCCAGGAGCGCGGGATGACCCGGCCGGTGGGGTTGTTGGGGGTGTTGAAGTAGAGGGCGATGGTCTTCGGGGTGAAGCGCTCCCGCACCAGCTCGACCGCCGTCTCCGGCGAGTCAGCCTTACCGAAGAAGGGCACCGGCACGGGGATGCCGTGGAACGAGCGGACGATGCCGGCGATGAGCGGCCAATAGGGGGCGAGGATGAGCACCTCGTCGCCCGGCTCGACGATGGCGCCCGCCACCGCGCCCAGCCCGCCCGTCGCCCCGGCGGTGATGAGGATGTTGTCCCGCGTGACGGGAACGCCGGTCCGCTGCCGGGTGCGCTCGACGAGCGCATCGAGGAGCGGCGGCATGCCCTGGGGCGCGGCATAGCGGTGCATCCCCGGATGGTCGGCGACCCGGATGTCCTCCATGCGGCAGCCCTCCGCGGGCTCCCTCCAGGTGTCCCCCACGTGCAGCGGGTAGACCTCGCCCTTGAAGGTCGCCAGGCGGTGCGCCAGGCTCGAGTAGACGGCGCCGGGGATGTCGGCGACGGTGGGGGCGACGTGCGGATGGCGGGGCATGGGCGGCGGCTCGGTTCGCGATCCTACCGCAGACCGTTGGCGGGTTCGAGAGGCCAGCCGGCGGAGAGAACCGGCACGGGAGAACGAAATGTGGCGCGGTTTGAGATAAAATCTCTAGCTAAACTATTCGAGAGGAATTAATTGTACGCTCAACGGTCTGCCCGCGCCGTGCTCGCCGTGGCCCTCGTCACGGGCTGGACGGGACTGCTTTACCTCCAGTCGGTGGAGGCCGTGCACAGCGCGGAGCGGCGGGTCGGCTTCATGCCCGACGAAGGGGCGGAAGGCATCCTGGTAACCTCTGTGCAGGCCGGCCAGCCGGCCGCCCGGGCGGGGATTAGGGAGCATGACCAGGTGATCGCCGTGGGCGGCAAGCGCATGCTGAAGCTCGCCGACTACGACCGCGCCGCTTCCCGCTTTCGGCCCCGGCACGCGGTGCCCTTCCGCGTCCGCCGCCGCGGCGCCGTGCTCGAGCTCTCGGTGGTGCCGGGGGTGCCGCCCGACTGGTTCGCTTTCGTCGTCAACGGCTTCACCGCGCTCGGCTTCCTGGGGATCGGCCTGCTGGCCCTCCTGCAGGGCGGCGGCGAGCTGCGGACCCGGCTCCTGCTGCTCTTCACCGTCGCTGTCGCCTTCGAGCTGGCGCTGCCGGCCAATGCCATCGGCGCCCCGTGGCTGGGGGCCGCGGCGCTCTCCGCGTACTACCTCTTGACCGGTCTGCAGATCGGCCTCGAGCTCCACCTCGCCTCGCTCATCCCCGAGCGCCACGCCTGGCTCCGGCGCCGGCCCTGGGTGGTCGGCGTCTTCTACGGCCTGGGCCTGGGGCTGGGGATCGCCTCCTGCGCCACCTACATCGCCGACGAGATCCTCGGCTGGCGCTTCCTGCCCTGGACCTCCGGCGAGGTCGACGCCCTGCTCTTGAACGTCGGGATGCCCTTCTGGGCCATCGCCGTCGTCCTGCTCCTCGCCTCCCAGGCGCTGCGCTACCCGGAGCCGCAGGGCCGGCACCAGGCCGGGCTGGTGCTGATGGGGGTGCTCCCCTGGTGCCTCTTCGTCGTCGTCACCACCCTCTTGGGCCGTTTCGGGCAGCCGGTGCCGCACTGGCTGTCGGCCCTCCAGCCGCTCACCCTCCTCTGCTACCCGGTGGCCTTCTTCGCCGCCATCTTTCGCTACCACCTCTTCGACATCGAGATGGTGGTGCGGCGGAGCCTCATCTACACCGCCCTGACGGGAACCCTCTTCCTCGTCTTCTACGCCGCCCTGGGCGCGGGCGGGGTGCTGTTCTCGACCCTCGTCGAGGGACAGGCCTCGGTGTGGGCCGTCTCCGCGGCGACCCTCCTCCTGGGCCTCCTCTTCGCTCCCTTGCGGCGGGCGCTCCACCGCGTCATCGACCGCCGCTTCTTCCCCGAGCGCTACGCCCTGCGGCAGCAGCTCATCGCGCTCGCCGGCGAGCTGCCGGCGCTCGGCAAGCTGCCACTGATGGGACAGCACCTGGTCGAGAGGCTGTGCCAGATCTTCGCGGCGCGGCAGGCGATGCTCTTGATCGCCGATCCCGAGACCGGCCTCTTGTCGCACCTGGCCTCGACGCTGCCGGCCGGGGAGGAAGGGGCGCAGGCGCCGCCGCTCCTGCCGCTCGACGACCCGGCGGTGGAGCTCCTGCGGCGGACCGGGAAGCCCGTCCCGGCGCGGCAGGTGCTGGCGCGGAGCGCCGCCCTCGCCCACTGCCTGGCGGGGATCGAGCCGACCCTCGCCGTCCCGCTCCTCGGCCAGGAGCGGCTGATCGGCCTCCTGGTCGTCGGACGCAAGGAGGCCGTGCGCGGCTATCCGGCCGAAGAGGTGGAGCTCCTCAACCTCCTCGCCCACCACATCGCCACGGTGTTCGAGAACGCGCGCCTCTTCGAGTCCGCCACCTACGAAAGCCTGACCGGGCTCTTGCGCCGCGAGGCCATCCTCGAGCAGCTCGGCAAGGAGCTCGAGCGCGCGCGGCGCTACCACCGGCCGCTGACGATCGCCATGGCCGACCTCGACCACTTCAAGGAGGTCAACGACAGCTACGGCCATCTGGCCGGCGACGCGCTGTTGAAGCGGGTGGCGCAGGCGGCGGCGAGCGGCCTGCGGAGCACTGACTGGATGGGACGCTACGGCGGCGAGGAGTTCCTCCTCGTGCTGCCGGAGACCGACCTCGAGGGCGCCGCGACGGTCGCCGAGAAGGTCCGTTCCCTGGTGCAGCGGACGGCGGTGCCGATGGAAGACGGCGAGGTGGCGCGGGTGACCATCTCGGTCGGTCTGGCGGCTCTCGACGAGATCTGGCGGGGAGACGGCATGCCCACCCCCCGCGACCTCATCGCCGCCGCCGACCGCTCGCTCTACGAGGCAAAGAACGGCGGCCGCAACCGCGTGCATCCGCTGGTGGCGGTCGCCTGAGCCCGCTCCCCCGCAGGCGTCACCAGGCCAGGATCAACCCGGCGCTCGCCTCCCCCTGGTAGAGCCCCTCGTTGACGGTCGTGTGGTGATGGTGGCCTTCGCTGTCGACGTCCTCGGTGCGGGTGTCGAGGCTGGCGTAGTAACCCCGCGCCTCCAGGCGGAGGCCGACGTTGCGGGAGAAGAAGATCTTCACGCCGCCCGCCAGCGAGCCGGCGAAGCGGTTCTCGGCGGTGCCCCCGAACTTGGGATCAATGCGGGCGACGCCGAGCGAGCCGGTGAAGTAGGGATTGACCTGGCCGCGCCCCCATTGGTAGAGCAGGCCGATCTGCAGGTAGTCGATGTCCACGTCGCCCAGGCGGACCCGCGGCTGGAACAGGCCGCTGTCGAGGCTGAAGGAGGTCGCCTGGTGGTTCGCCAGCAGCTCGAGTTTCCAGCTGTAGGCGAGAGGGATGTCCAGGGTGACGCCGTAGATCCCCTTCTCGTCCACCCGCAGGTCGCTGTTGTCGTGCACAAAGCCGTTGTCGTCCACGGCGCGCACGCGGCCGCTGAAGCGGTAGCCGGCGGTGGGAGTGATCTCGAAGCGGGAGTACTGGGCGAGGGCGGAGGCGGGGAGCAACAGCAACAGGGCGAAGAACGCTTTGCGCATATCAATCTCCTTGCGGGACAATCGAAGGCTTTTTACCACGTTCGATAGGGGTGCTACCATCGGCGCAGCCCTGATTTCGCCATGGAAACTACCTACCTGACCGAAGTGCAGCGCCTCCCCGACGGGCGCCACCTGCGCCTGGCATGGAGCGACGGGCACGCGGCCGACTACGCGCACGAGTACCTGCGCGGCTGGTGCCCCTGCGCCGCCTGCCAGGGGCATTCGGGGATGAAGATCCGCTTTCATCCGCCGGCGCAGCCGGTCACCCCTGGCAAGATC
>DATNKQ010000360.1:0-5566 GCA_035603315.1 Thermoanaerobaculia bacterium | reverse complement strand
AGCTCTGGGCCAGCGACGGCACGCCGGCGGGGACGCGGGCGGTCGCCGGCGCTCCCGGCTTCCAGGACTCCGCCGCCGTGCTCGGCGACCGGCTGGTGTATCGCTCGTCGCCTTCGCAGCTCGCGAGCCTCTGGATCAGCGACGGCACCGCCGGCGACACCGTCCACTTGAAGGACTTCGGCGTCCCCCAACCGGGCGACCCGGCGGACTTGGTGGCCCTAGGCGGCAGAGTCTACTTCGCCGCCAGGGACAAAACACACGGCCTGGAGCTGTGGTCGACCGACGGCACGGCGACAGGCACGGTGCGGGTCACCAATTTCGCCTCCGCCCAGCCTTTCCCCAGGAACAGCCTGCTCTCTCTGCAGATTCTGCCGGTCGGCGGTCACCTCGTCTTTGCCGCCGCCGACGCCGCCGGCACGCCCCGGCTGTGGCGCAGCGACGGCTCGCCCGCCTCGACTTCGATCGTCGCGCCGGCACTCGCGATCGGCCGCTTCCTCCATCCCGCCGGCGGCCGGGTGCTGTTCTTCGCCAACGACGGCGTTCACGGTCTCGAGCCGTGGTCGACGGACGGCACGACCGCCGGCACGCGGCTGGTCGAGGATGTCTGCCCCGGCGCCTGCTCCTCCGGCAACGGCCCGACCGATGACCTCTTCGGAGGTGGAGCGCTCTTCACCGTGGGCCCTCCCGCAACCGGCCCTTTCGATCTCTGGGTGACCAATGGGCTGCCGGCGGGCACCCTCCGCGAGACGGACTGGAAGAGCGTCCCCGGCGGGCCGCGGCCGATCCTCTTTCCGGTGGGTCAGGCCGGCAGCCGGCTGGTCTTCGCGACGGTGGAGGATGGCGACTCGCGGATCGGGCTGTGGTCGGCCGACGGGACGCCGGGAGGGACGCGCGACCTGATCCCCGTGCTCGCCCGCCCGGCCTCGTCCGATCCGGCAAACCTGGTGGCCCTGGGCGGCCAGCTCCTCTTCACCGCCTGCGACGGCACCGCGCGCAACCTATGGGCGAGCGGCGGGACGGAAGCGACGACGCGGCTTGCCGCGGGACCGGAGGCCGGTGGAGTCTGTAACAGCTCGCCGCCGATGGGGCCGCACGGTCTGATCACGGTCGGCGGGACCGCCTACTTCCGGCGCGACACGCCGACGTTCCCGATCCAGGAGCTGTGGCGCAGCGACGGCACACCCCAGGGCACTGCGAAGCTGGCGGACGTCCGGGTCGCCTCCACCAACGATCCGCCGCTGCAGTTCGCGTTCGAGGGCCAGCTCTGGTTCGTCGAGGAGGAGGACACCCACGCCGAGCTCTGGCACGCCACGCCGGCCGGCGCCTCCCGAGCCTTCGCCCTTCCCGAGGCCATCGGCTTCGTCTTGGCCGCCACTCCCGTCGGATCGCAGATCTTCTTCGCCGCCGGCTCCGGAGGTGCGATGAACCTGTTCGTTACCGATGACACCGGAGCCGGCCTGCGGCAGATCGCCGGCCCCATCGCCTTCGGCTTCAGCACCGATCCGGCGCACGATCCGAGTTTCGCGGCGCTCGGCGGCGCGGCGATCTTCTCGGCCGCGCGGCCCGGGGAGGTCGCACAGCTCTGGCGGAGCGACGGGACGCTCGCCGGCACCGTCCCGTTCCACGCGATCACGGGGATCTCGCCGATCCTCTTCCCCGGGAACGGCAGCCTCTACTTCCTCGACTTCGACCGCGCCGTCGGCCAGGTGCTCTGGCGCACCGACGGCACGGCGGCCGGGACCGTCCCGATCGCCACCTTCGCGGGCTTCGTGCCCAACTCCCCGCTCGTGGCGATGGGCGGACGGCTCTACTTCGCCGCCGATGACGGCGTGCACGGCGCCGAGCTCTGGGAGAGCGACGGCACGACAGGCGGCACGGTGCTCGTCGCCGACGTCTTCCCCGGCCCGGACCCTTCCGCTCCCGCGTCGCTGACGGCTGCCGGCGGCAAGCTCTACTTCACCGCCGACGACGGCATCCACGGCCGCGAGCTATGGCAGAGCGACGGCACGGCGCCCGGCACTCGGCTGGTCGAGGACGTGGCGCCCGGAGGATCGTCCGAACCCGACAACCTGACGGCGGTCGGCGACCGTCTCTACTTCAGCGCCGACGACGGCCTCCACGGCCGCGAGCTGTGGACGGTGACGCCGCCGGGCGCCTGCCAGCCCTCCGCCACCCGCCTCTGTCTGGGCGGTCGCTTCGCCCTCGAGGTCGCCTGGCGCGACTTCGCCGGCAACGAGGGCGCCGGCCAGACGATCCCGCTCACCGCCGACACCGGCGCTTTCTGGTTCTTCCAGCCGACCAACATCGAATTGATCGTCAAGACGATCGACGGCCGCGGCCTGAACCAGTCGTTCTGGGTCTTCTACGGGGCGCTCTCGAACGTCGAGTACACGCTGACAGTGACCGACACGCAGACGGGTGCTAGCCGCCGCTATTTCAACTCCGCGGGGGTGCTGGCGAGCATCGCCGACACCGGCAGCTTCGGGCCCTTCGGCGCCTCGTCGACGGCGCCCGGCAGCGCTGAAGCGAACGAGCCGCCCACCTCGCCACGCGCTGCGGCCGCCCAGGGCTGCACTGCCGGCGCGACGACGCTCTGCCTGAACGGCGGGCGCTTCGCGGTCACCGCCGCCTGGAAGGACTTCCAGGGCAACGCCGGTGCCGGCATGACGGTTCCCTTGACCGCCGACACCGGCGCCTTCTGGTTCTTCGGCCCCACCAACCTGGAGGTGGTCATCAAAGTCCTCGACGGCCGCGCCGTCAACCACAAGTTCTGGGTCTTCTACGGGGCGCTCTCGAACGTCGACTACACGCTCACCGTCACCGACACCACGACCGGCGCCATGCGCACCTACCACAACCCCGCCGGCAATCTGGCCAGCCGCGCCGACACCTCGGCGTTCTGAGGGGCGGCGCAAGGCCTCGGAGAGATTTCCCCAGGCCGGGAATGATCTCCCGAGGTCGGGAATGATTTCTCGAGCTTGGGAATGACATTCCCGAAGCCGGGAGTGATTTCCCGAGGCCGGGAGTTATCTCCCGAGCGTGGGAATGAGCTTCCCGAGGTCGGGAATGATTTCCCGAGCCTGGGAATGACATTCCCGAGCCCGGGAGTGATTTCCCGAGCTCCGGAATGATATCCGAGCCCCGAAATGATATCTCGTCCGAAGGTTCCGTCAGCCCTTGTACTTGTACTTCGGCTCCCAGCCGGCGGCACCGCCTTGCAGAAGCCCAAGGAGGTGCCAGACGCCGCAGAAGGCGTCGCCCGGTCTGAAGGGGGCGGTGGCGACAACGGCATGTTTCGCCCGCAACGAGCCCGAACCCATTTGCATAGGCAAATCTAATCGATCAAGCTTGCTCCATTCGAGATACCAAGCTAGTCTAGTTCAAGGACTCCACTCCCAACGAAAAGGAGAGCTGGCCATGCGCTCACCGGCGGACTGCCGACTCAGCCATGAGCCCCCAGCCGCGATAGCGAAGCGTGGCTGGCGCTATCACCACATCGGCGTTCCAACCGACATCCAGCACCCAGGAGAGACTCATCTCGCTGAGTATGGCCTCTACGTGGCGGGTTTCAGTACCAGCCCGTACGGCGTGGAGTGGATGCGGTTCGAGAAGTCCAGTCCCCTGCCCGAGCTCATCAAGACCGTGCCCCATGTGGCATTCGAAGTCGACGACCTCGAGGCTGCTCTCGAGGGCCAAGAAGTCATCTATCCTCCCGGATCTCCGTCGGAAGGCGTCCTAGCAGCCATGATCGTGGACAATGGCGCCCTTGTCGAACTCATCTGGTTCCGCAAGAACAGCGATGTCCACAAGGCGTGACACCGCCGGGAGCTGCTCGGACTCCTAAGCCTTGCAATCGGCTCCGGATGCACTAGCCTTCTCCCCAACGACAGATCGCGGCGGCGAGGTCGAGCGAGGACGGAGCGCAACTTGTCTGAGCCCGCAGGGCGAGTTTGAGCACCGCCCGCAGCTCGACCCCGCCGCCGCGATCGGCTGAGGAGGCAGACCGTGGACTTCAGCGTACCCGCACCTATCCAGGAGCTCGCCGCAACCGTGCGCGCCTTCCTGGACGCCGAGGTCTTCCCCGTCGAGCGCCTCGTTCTCGACCAAGGCTTCGCTGCCGCCCAACCGCAGCTCGACCGCCTCCGCATCCAAGTCCGCGAGATGGGCCTCAACGCGCCTCACATGCCGCGCGAATGGGGAGGCGCCGGGCTCTCGCTCCTCGAATTCGCCCACGTCGGCGAGGTGCTCGGCAAGAGCCTCCTCGGCCACTACGTCTTCAACTGCCAGGCCCCCGACGCCGGCAACATGGAGCTCCTCCTCCACCACGGCTCCGCGGAGCAGACGGAGCGCTGGCTGCGGCCGCTGGTGCGGGCCGAGATCCGCAGCTGCTTCGGCATGACCGAGCCCGAGCACGCGGGCTCGAACCCCGTCCACATGAGCACCCAGGCGAAGACGGAAAGCGGCGACTACGTGCTCTCCGGCCACAAGTGGTTCACCTCGGGGGCCGACGGCGCCGCCTTCTGCGTCGTCATGGCGGTGACCGACCCGGCCGCCGCCCCGCATGCGCGGGCCAGTCAGATCCTCGTGCCGGCCGGCACGCCCGGCTTCACGATCGTCCAGAACCTGCAGGTGATGGGCGAGCGCGGCGCCGGTTGGGCGAGCCACGCCGAGGTGCGGCTGGACGGCGTCCGCGTGCCGCGCGCGAACCGCATCGGCGCCGAGGGAGCGGGCTTCGCCCTCGCCCAGGAGCGCCTGGGGCCGGGGCGCATCCACCACTGCATGCGCTGGATCGGCATCTGCGAGCGGGCCTTCGACCTGATGTGCGAGCGGGCGGCGACGCGGCTCCTGGCGCCGGGCGAGCCGCTGGGCGGTCGCCAGCTCGTCCAGGCCTGGATCGCCGAGAGCCGGGCGGAGATCGACGCCGCGCGCCTCCTCGTCCTGCGCACGGCCTGGCGCATCGACCGCGAGGGGGCGCACGCCGCCCGCGACGACGTCTCGCTCATCAAGTTCCAGGTCGCGGGCGTCCTGCAGAGCGTCCTCGACCGCGCCATCCAGGCGCACGGCGCCCTCGGCCTCACCGACGAGCTGCCGCTCGCCTGGTGGTGGCGGCACGAACGGGCGGCGCGCATCTACGACGGGCCGGACGAGGTGCACAAGACGGCAGTCGCCCGGCGCATCCTCGAACGTTATGGGATGGAGCGGCAGCGGTGAGCGCTTTCGCCAATCCACCCAGTTCCGCCGCCCTCGATCGCGCCCGCCCGGTGCGGCCGGGCGAGGAGATCGATCTCTCGCGCCTGGCGGCCTGGCTGGCGGAGCGGATGCCGGAGCTCGCCGGCCTGCCACTCACCCTCGAGCAGTTCCCCGGCGGGCGCTCGAACCTCACCTATCTCCTGCGGGCGGGCGATCGCGAGCTGGTGCTGCGGCGGCCGCCCGTGGGGTCGCAGGTCAAGACTGCCCACGACATGGGGCGCGAGCACCGGGTGCTCTCCGCTCTCCGCGGCGTCTACCCCAAGGCGCCGCGGGTGCTGGCGGCCGGCGACGACCCGGCGGTGATCGGCGCGCCGTT
>DATNKQ010000139.1:0-15492 GCA_035603315.1 Thermoanaerobaculia bacterium | reverse complement strand
GAGCTCCGGATCCGCCGCCGGCGGCGGGGACGGCCGGAAGCTTGCCGTCAGGACCTGACCCGCCGGCTGACCCGGCCATCTGGCGAGCGGCGACCGCTGGGGGCGGACGCCCAGGTAGAGCAGCACCTGCCGCGTCACCGCGCCGAAGGCCGGCGCCGCCACCTGCGCGCCGTAGTAAGCGAAGCCCTGGGGCGAGTCGATCGCCACCACGCCGACGATCGCCGGCCGGTCGGCGGGCGCGTAGCCGATGAAGCTCGGCACGTAGCTGCTATGGGAGTAGCCGCCGACCCCCGGCTTCTGGGCGGTGCCGGTCTTGCCGGCCACCCGGTAACCGGGCACTGCGGCGCTGGTGCCCGTGCCTCCTGTCACCACGCCTTCGAGGAGGTTCCCCAGCACCCGCGCGGTCTCGGCGCTGATCGGCCGTCCCGCCACGGCCGGGCCCGGATGCAGCCGCTCGATCGTCTCGCCGCTCCCCACCGCCGATACGACATAGGGGATGAGCAGAGCGCCGCCGTCGGCCACCGCCGCCAGGGCGGAGGTGAGCTGCATCGGCGTCACCGAGATGCCCTGCCCAAACGAGATGTAGGCCTTGGTCAGCGGCCGCCAGCCGGCCAGCGGCGCCAGGATGCCCCCGTTCTCGCCCGGCAGGTCGATCCCCGTCGGCCGCCCGAACCCGAGAGCCCGGATCGTCCTATAGAGCCGCTCGTCGCCCAGGAGCAGCGCGGTCTTGATCATCCCCACGTTGCTCGACTTGGCGATCACCTGGGAAAAGGTCAGCCTGCCGTACGGCTTGTGGTCGCGGATGCGGATCCCCCACAGGGTGATGCCGCCCATCTCGCAGTCGAAGACGTCGTCGGGGCGCACCAGGCCGGCGCCCAGGGCCGCCGCGGCCGTCACCACCTTGAAGGTCGAGCCCGGCTCGTAGGCGTCCATGATCGCCCGGTTGCGCGCCTGCACCGCCGGGTAGTCGCCGTAGTGATTGGGATCGAACGGCGGGTAGGTCGCCATCGCCAGGACGGCGCCGCTCGCGGGGTCGAGGAGCACCAGGCTGCCGCTCTTCGCGCGGTGATCGAGAACGGCCTTCTCGAGCTCGCGCTCGGCGATGTGCTGGATCGTCGAATCAAGGGTGAGGTAGAGGTCCCGCCCCGGCTCGGGGTCGGCGAAGGCCAGGCCCGGGGCGACCACAGTACCGCGGCGGGCGTCACGCAGGAGCGTCCGGCGCCCCGGCTTGCCGGCCACCTGCCGGTTGTAGAGCAGCTCGAGGCCGGCCAGGCCCAGGTTGTCGGTGCCGACGTAGCCGAGCACCTGACCGGCGAGCTCCCGCATCGGGTAGTAGCGCTTGCTCTCGGGCAGGAAATGGATGCCGGGCAGGCGGAGAGCGCGGATGGCGTCGGCCACCGGCGGATCGAGCTTCCTCGCCACCCAGACGAAGTTGCCCCGGCGCGCCAGGCGGCGCGCCAGCGGACCCCGTTCCAACCCCAGGATGGGAGCCAGCGCGGCGGCCGTCGCCGCCGGGTCCTCGAGGTCGGAGGGATCCGCCCAGGCCGAATCGACCTGCATCGAGACCGCCAGCTCACGACCGCGGGCATCGTAGATCGTGCCGCGCGGCGGATCGAGCTCGACGACCGTCTGTTGCTGCCGCCGCGCCTTCTCCCGATAGTGGTCGTAGCGCGCCACCTGGAGCTCGTAGAGCCGCGCCGCGATGGCTGCCACCCAGAGGGCGCCGAAGGCGACGAGCAGAACCGCCCGCATCCTCAAGGCAACTCCTCCCAGAAGATGACCTGCTCGATCGCCGGATCCTGCATGCCCAGCTCGCGGGCAGCCCGCACCTGGATCTGCCGCGGGCTGGCCAGGTAGGCGGACTCCAGCCGCAGCCGGCGCTCTTCTTCCGCCAGCTCGCGCAGCCGGCGCTCGAGGTCGCCGATCCGGTAGCCGGTGTTCAGCACCTCGAGATGCATCCACGTATAGGTCAGGAGCCCGCTGCCCAGCGACAGCACGACCAGCGCCACGGCCGCCAGCTCGCGCAGCCGCCGGCGGTCGCGCTCGCGCACCAGGTAGGTGTTGACCACCGGCCGCCGGAAGGCATAGGAGCTCCGCAAGCGCTCACAGCCTCCTGGCGGCGCGCAGCCGCGCCGACCGCGAGCGCGGGTTCCACGCCACCTCGGCGGCGGAGGGGCGCACGGGCTTCTTGGTCATCACCGCGATGAGCTGGGTCTCGGAGCGCGGCCGGCCAGTCACCGGATCGGCCTCCCCGCGGGCGCGGTCGCGGAAAGAGTTCTTGACGATGCGGTCCTCCAGGCTGTGGTAGGAGATGATCACCAGCCGCCCGTCGCTCTCGAGCAGCCGCACCGCCTGATCGATCGAACTCTCGAGCCCCGCCAGCTCCTGGTTGACGGCGATCCGCAACGCCTGGAAGACGCGGGTCGCCGGATCGACGCGCCCTTCGCGCTCCCGGCCGCCCCCCTTGGCGCGATCGATCAGCGAGCGCAGACCGCCCGTCGTCTCGATCGCTTCCTCGCCCCGCACCGCGACGATCGCGCGCGCGATCCGCCGCGCCTGCCTCTCCTCGCCGTAGTCTCTGAAGATCCGTTCCAATTCGACCTCCGAAAAGTGGTTCACGATGTCCGCGGCGGTGAGCTCGCCCGGACCCATCCGCATGTCGAGCGGCCCGTCCCAGCGAAAGCTGAAGCCCCGTCTGGGAGTTTCGAGCTGCAGCGACGAGACCCCGAGATCGGCCAGCACACCCGCGGCTTGGCCGGCCGCAGGAATCCCCAACTCGCCGAGCAGCTCGGCGAGGCGATGGAAATGGCCCTGCACGAGGCGAACGCGGTCGCCGAATTCCGCCAGGCGGCGGGCCGCCCGATCGAGGGCCTCGGGATCGCGGTCGATGCCGAGCAGCCGGGCCTCTGGAGCGGCGGCGAGGATGGCCTCGGCGTGACCGCCCAGGCCCACCGTGGCGTCGACGAAAAGGCCGCCGCGCCGGGGTTCCAGCGCTTCCAGGGTCTCGGCGACCAGAACGGGTAGGTGCTGGACATCCAACGGCTCGGGCGCTCGTCCTTCATCCGCGGCTCACGGCGCCGCGGTCAGATACCGCGCTCGGAAAGGGCGCGGTAGTCGTCCTCGGTGAACGGCTGCTCCTCGAGTCGCACGAGGAAGCGGTCCTTGTTCCAGACCACCAGGTGATCGAGCTGGGCGCTGACCACGACATCGCCGTTCATCCCCGCGCTCTCACGCAGGATCTGCGGGATGACGAGCCTGCCCTGCACGTCCAGCCGCACCTGCTGGCCGAAGTAGCTCACCCGCTCGAGGAAGCGCGTCTTGGTCCGGTCGGTCGAGGGCATGGCCGAGAGGCGGGCTTCCAGTTCCTCCCAAACCGGCAGGGGATAGAGGAGAGCCGAATCACCCAAGACCGAAGTAACGAAGAGATCCTGACCGTAGCGCTCCTCGACGAAACGCCGGAAGTCGGTCGGGATCTTGAGCCTGCCTTTGTCGTCGATCTTCGCCGGAGCGCTTCCGCGGAACATAGGCACCCACCGATACAGAGTCGTCTGAGGCGGAATCCTATCAGTGCACTCCACTTTTGTCCATTTATTTCCACTCTCGAATTGCAACAGCGCTCCAAGGGAGCGGGATCGCGCGGTAATCGAGCGTAGAAAAGTGATCGATTCGCTGGGAGCGGCCTTTCGCGGCTCACTCTCAGCGCTCAGGAAAAGATCAAACGGCGGGCGGCAGAGGCGGCGTGTCCGGCGGGGGCGCGACCGGCGGAGGGGTGGTGTCGACCGGCTTGGGCGAGGGCAGCGCGCCCGGCTCGGTGGGCGCCATGGGAGCGTTCTCTCGCTGCGGCGCCGGCTTGCCGACCATACCCGCCGGCACTCCTTCCTCCATCGGACCCGGTTTTGGAGAGGCCGGGGCCGGGGTGCCGGTTCCCAGCGAGCTGCGTTCCTCCTCGGTGCCGGGCGTGCCCACCAGACGCCTGTAACCGGCGGCTTCGGGGGGCGGCGTGGCGACGATCAAAGACTGCTTCTGGAGATCGGCCATGAACTCGGCGAGCTTCTGGCGGTAGACGCGATCCTCCTCCTTCGCCTGAATCGCCGCGGCGACCTCGGTGAACGGCTTGACGTGGCTCTCGCGGCGGTCCGCCACCTGCAGCAGGTGGAGCCCGCCGCGGCCGACGACCGGCTCGCTCATCGCCCCTTTGGGTAGCTTCCAGACCGCCGCCTCCAGGGTCGGGTCGAGGTCGTGGGGGGAGACCCATCCGAGGTCGGAGACGCCGCTGGTCAGGCCCTTCGCGTGGTACGGCTCGACGGCGTCGGCCATCGCCTTGCCGCTGGCGATGGCGTCGCGCAGCTCTTTGGCCAGCCGCGCCCGCTCCTCGGGGTTTGGCGTCTTCTGCTCGAGCACCACCACCTCGCGGACCTGGATCTGGTCGGGGACCCGGAACTCCTCAAGATGCTTGCGGTAGTAGCGCCGCTGGTCCTCCTCGGAGACCTTGACCTTGCTGTTGACCTCGCGGCCGAGCACCTCGCGGAGCCGCAGGTTGTTGCGCAGCTGATCGCGCAGCTTCTCTTCCGTGAGCCCCGCCTGTGCCAGCGCCGCCGCGTACTGTTGATCGTCCTTGATGCCGCTGCCCTCGCGCGTCTGCCGCACTGCCTGGTCGAGCTGCTGGTCGGTGATGGTGACATCTGTCTGGTCGGCGCGCGACTTCAGGAGCAACTCGTCGAACATGTCCTTGTAGACGATCTCGCCGGCCTGCTCGAGCAGGCGCTTGCGCTCGGCGGCGTCCTGCTCGCGGCGGTTGATGTCCTGGATCAGCTCGGCCTTGCGCTGGCGGTAGTCGTAGAGAGTGGCGATCTCGTCGTTGACCCGCAGCACCACCCGATTGAGCACCGCGGCGTTGTCGGCGGGCGCCGCTGTGGACGCGGCGGCGGGAGGCGGAGCGGCAGAAGTGGCGGGCGGCGCCGGAGGAGCGCCGGCGACGACGGCCGCCGCCAGAAGCAGCAGCAGGGAGCTAAGGAGGCTGATGCGCTTTGGAGTCACTGTAGAAACCCTCGTAGTTGAAGGGGAGGTTGCGCCTGAAGACGAGGACAGTGTAACGGGTTCTGCACTCCCTGACGAGCGCCGCCAGCCGCCGGTCGGCGCGCTCCTGGCGCAGCTTGGCGCGGATCTCGCCCTCCACCTCGGAGAGCGGCGCCACCTGGGCCGGCAGGCGCTCGATGACTTGGAAGATGTGGAACCCGTAGTCGGCCGGCACCACCCGGCTCACCTCGCCGGGGCGCAGGGCGAAGATGGTGTCGGCGAAGCCGGGCGGCAGGTCGGCGCGCGAGAGCTCTCCCTGGTAGCCGCCGGTGCCGGCACTGGCATCGCGCGACTCGCGCCGCGCCACCTCTTCGAAGCCGGTCCCGGCGGCGATCTCCCGCGCCGCCCGCTCCGCCGCCTTGCGGTCGGCGACGAGGATCTGCCGCAGCCGCACCCGCTCCGGCCGCGCGAACTGCTGGCGATGGGCCGCGTAGTGGGCAGCGACCTCCACCGCGGTCGGCTCGCCGGGCTCCTGGGCGAGGAGGGCGCTGACCAGCTGCCGCGGCTGGCGCGCCAGCCGGGCGGCGCTCGCGAGGCCGCGGTCGGCGGCCAGTCGAGCCAGGAGCTGCTCGTCCAGGAACTGGTCGAAGAGGGCGGTCAGGACGTCGCTGGCGAGCACGGTGTCGGGGTCGCCCACGGCGCCGGCCATATAGCTCTCGAAACGGGCATAGCGGACCTCCTGGCCGCCGATCTTGGCCACCACGTCGGGCGCCGGCGGCGGCTCGCGCCGGCAGGCGCCGGCGAGGAGGAGCACGGCGAGGAGAGCGATCGACCGGCGGCCCATATTTAAGCGAGAACCTCAGACGTCCCTCGCTTCTTCCCGTCTCAGCCCGCGAGCGCCTGCAGCGTCTCGCGCGCCACCGCCAGCATCTCGCCGCCGCCGCTCGCCGCCAGGGTGAGGACGCCGCTGGGGCTGAAGGAGGCCCCGGGGCGGGTCGAGACCAGCTCGATCAGGCTCTCGACGTCCACCCGGGCGTCGCGGCGCAGGCGGATCACCACCTCGTGGCCCTTGCTCGAGATCGACTGCACGCGCAGCGACTCCGCCAGGCGCTTCAGGGCGGCCACCTCGATCAGCGTCGACACCGCCGCCGGCGGCGGCCCGAAGCGGTCGGTGAGCTCGGCCAGGATCTCCTCGCGCGTCTCCTCGGCGGCGGCGATCTTGCGGTAGATCTCCATGCGCAGGTTGGCGTTCTGAACGTAGTCCTGCGGGATCGACATGGGGACCGGCAGGTCGATGGCGGCCGAGGGCGCCTCGGCAACCTCCTCGCCGCGGAGCTCGCGGACCGTCTCCTCGAGCAGCTTGAGATAGGTCTCGATGCCCACCGCCGCGATGTGGCCGCTCTGCTCGGCTCCCAGGAGGTTGCCGGCACCGCGGATCTCGAGGTCGCGGGCGGCGATGCGGAAGCCGGCGCCCAGGTCCGAGAACTCGCGGATGGCGGCGAGACGCTTGCGCGCCGATTCCGAGAGCACGCGGTCGGCGGGGACCAGGAGGTAGCAGTAGGCGAGCTGGTTGCTGCGCCCCACCCTGCCCCGGAGCTGGTAGAGCTGCGCCAGGCCGAAGCGGTCGGCCCGGTGCACGATCATGGTATTGACGTTGGGGATGTCGATGCCGTTCTCGATGATCGTCGTCGCCAGGAGGACGTCGAAGTCGCCGCGGGTGAAGGCGTGCATGCGCCGCGCGAGCTCCGCCTCGTCGAGCTGACCGTGCCCGACCGTCACCCGCACGCCCGGCACCATCTGCCGCAGGTCGGAGAGCATCTTCTCGATCGACTCGACGCGGTTGTAGACGTAGTAGACCTGGCCGCCGCGCTCGATCTCGAACTCGATGGCCTCGCGCACCACCTCGGCGTTGTGGGGGAGGATCGCCGTCTCGACCGCCATGCGGTCCTTGGGCGGCGTCTCGATGACCGACAGGTCGCGCACCCCGGCGAGCGAGAGCTGGAGAGTGCGCGGCACCGGCGTCGCCGACATGGCGAGGACGTGCACACCCTTCTTCATCTGCTTCAGGCGCTCCTTCTGGGCGACGCCGAAGCGCTGCTCCTCGTCGACGATGAGGAGCCCCAGGCGGTCGAGCTGGATGTCCTTCGACAGCAGCCGGTGGGTGCCGATGAGGATGTCGACCTTGGCGGCCGCCAGGCGCTTGCGGATCTCCCGCGTCTCCGCCGGAGTGCGGAAACGGGAGATCATCTCGATGGCCACGGGGAGGCCGGCGAAGCGGCGCCTGAAGGTCTCCAGATGTTGGTCGGCGAGGATCGTAGTCGGCGCCAGGACCGCCACCTGGTGACCGCTGTCGACGGCCTGGAAAGCCGCCCGCATGGCGACCTCGGTCTTGCCGTAGCCGACGTCGCCGCAGAGCAGGCGGTCCATCGGCCGCTCGCGCATGAGGTCTTCCCGAATGACCGCGATCGCCTCCAGCTGATCGGGGCTCTCCTCGTAGGGGAAGGCGGCGGCGAATTGACGCTGCAGGTCGCTGTCGGCGGCGAGCGCCGGCGCGCGCGCCAGCTGGCGCTCAGCGTAGAGCTTGAGGAGCTCGCCGGCCATGTCGCGCATGCTGCTCTTGACCTTGGCCTTGGTGCGGTTCCACGAGCTGCCCCCGAGCTGATCGAGCCGCGGCGCCACCCCTTCGATGCCGCTGTACTTCTGGACCAGGTCGAGCCGGGAGAGCGGCAGAAGGAGGCGTTTCCCGGCGGCGTAGGCGATGTCCATAACCTCGGTGCCGGTCATCGCGCCGCCGGCCGCGACGTCGCGTAGCACCGGTGGCAGGCCGCTCGCGCCGTCCCCGTCGCCGCCCACCGAGCGCAGGGCGACGAACTGGCCGATCCCGTGGTCGCTGTGCACCACGTAGTCGCCGACCTTCAAGTCCCGCAGGCCGGAGACGAACGGTCCGAAGCGACTCTTCGACCGCTTGTGGGCCTGCAGCTTGGCCTGCGGCAGGAGCTGCTGCTCGCCGTAGACGACAGCGCCGGCCGCCGGCAGGCGGAAGCCGCGTCCCAGCTCGCCGGGGACGAGCTCGACCCCGCCGCGGCCAAGCCGCACCTCGCGTCCAAGGAGCAGCTCCTCGATGCGGTCGCGATGGGCCGGCGAGACGACGACCAGGCAGCGCTCGCCGCGCGCGGAAGCCGTCGCCACCTCCTGGGGAAAGCGCGGCAGCTGGCCGTGGAAGAGGTCGGTCGTCGCGCCGTGGAAATCGATCGCCTCTCCCCCGCCGGCGGTGCCCAGCACGAGATCGCGGAGACGGAGGTCGGCCCGGCCGAGCATCTCCCGCACCTTTTCGAGGGGCTGCTCCAGGAGGTCGGCCGGCAGCGCCAGGCGGCCGTGCTCCAGGCGGGCCGCGAAGTCGGCGGCGAGCCGCTCGGCATGGTGCTCCGCTTCGGCGGCCAGGGCCGGCGGGTCGACGGCGATGGTCAAGGCATCGGGAAGGACGTCGGCGAGCGAGACCGTCCCCGCGGCGCCGGCCAGGAGCGGCAGATAGTTCTCCCATCCCGGGAAGCCGCCCCGTTCGCGCAGGTCCTCCAGGAGCCCGGCGATCCGTTCCTCCCCGTCCGGCCCCGCCTGGGCAGCCAGGAGGGCGGCCAACTTCCGCGCCTCGCCCGGTCCCCCGGGGAACAGGTAGAGCGGCAGCACGCGGACGGCGGGGAGCGTGTCCTCGGAGCGCTGCGACTGGGGATCGAACCAACGGATCGACTCGACGGTGTCGCCGAAGAGGTCGAGGCGGACCGGCGCATCCTCTCCCGGCGGAAAGAGGTCGAAGACCCCGCCGCGCACGGCGAAGTCGCCCACCTCGTAGACCAGGTCGGTGCGGCGGAAGCCGAAGCGGCCGAGGTGGGCCGCCAGCGCTTCGATCGGATGGTCGTCGCCGGGCCGGATCTCGAGGACGGAAGCGGCGAAGGCGCGGGCGGCCGGCAGCAGGCGGAACAGCGCCCGCGGCGTCGCCACCACCGTCGTCGCCTCTCCCGAGATCACGCGGTCGAGCGCCACCGACTCCTGGGCCCGCACCAGGAGCGAGGTCTCCGCCTCCTGGTAGGGGGTGAGCGAGGGGGCGGGGAAGTAGACGGCGCAATCCTCGCGTCCGAAGAGGGCTGCCGCTTCCATCCAGGTGAGGGCGTCGGCCTCGCGGGGCACGACGGCCAGGAGCGGACGTCCGAGATCCTCCGCCAAGAGCTCCCCCACCCAGGCCGCCGCGGGGACCGGCAGGCGCACGAGATCCGCAGGCCCCGCCAGCAGGGACCGGAAGAGCACACTGCTGCGCAGCGTGCGGGAGAGCTCGTCCCAGACGCGATCCGCCATCGCCACAGAGTGTATCCCGCGGGCAGCGCCGGGACTTGCCACGCGCGCCCGCTCGCTTAAGGGCTGTGCTCCTGGGCTAGAATTCAGCCAAGATCTGGAAGACCCGAGCGCAAGCGCCTGTGGGCTTCCGACGAGCACCGAAGCTATGGGACTGACCCGCCGTACCTTTCTTCAACAGGCAGCGTTGGCGCTCCCGGCCCTGGCGGCTCTGTCGCGCCCCTCTGCCGCCGCGGATCCGCCTGCCCTCGGCCGCTCCGGCCCGCGCCGGAAGGTGATCGTCGTCGGCGCCGGCCTGGCCGGGCTGGCGGCCGCCTACGAGCTGGTCACCGCCGGCCATGACGTCACCGTGCTCGAAGCTCAGATGCGACCCGGCGGCCGCGTCTACACGCTGCGCAGCCCCTTCGCCGACGGGCTCTACGCCGAAGCCGGCGCCATCAGCTTCTCCGACAGCTACCGGCAGCTCCGCCGCTACGTCAAGACCTTCAACCTGCCCACCGCTCCCTTGACCCGCAGCCCGCTGGCCGCCGTCTACCATCTCCGCGGCCAGCGCCTGGAGGTCAAGCCGGGCGAGAAGCCCGTCTGGCCCTTCGATCTCTCCCCGGAAGAGAAGAGCCTCGGCTTGGCCGGCATGATCCAGAAGTACTTCGCGGCGGCGGAGAAGCTCGGCGATCCCACCGCTCCGGGCTGGCGGATCGATCCCTTCAAGAGCTGGGACGAGGTGACCCTGGCCGAGTTCCTCAGGGCGGCAGGGGCCTCCGCCGAGGCCATCACCCTCCTCGGCGACTGCATGTGGTTCGGCTACGGCTGGTCCACGGGCTCCGCGCTCCATCGCCTGATCTCCGACGCCGCGCTCTTCTACACCGGCCAATCGGCGCACGTCATCCAGGGCGGCTCGGACCTGCTGCCCAAGGCCTTCGCCACCGCCCTCCGCGAGCGCATCCACTACGGCTCGGCGGTCGAGAGGATCTTCCAGGAGCCGGGAAAGGTGCGCGCCCAGTTCCGTCAGGGCGGCGCCCTGCGGGCACTCGAGGCGGATCGCCTGATCTGCACCGTGCCCTGCCCGGTGCTGCAGAAGATCACCTTCACCCCCGAGCTGCCGGCGCGCAAGCGCCAGATCATCGGCGAGCTGGAGTACACCCCGGTCACCCGCGTCTATCTGCAGTCGCGGCGGCGCTTCTGGGCGGACGCCGGACGCGCCGGCAGCGCCTACACCGACCTGCCGATCCAGATCGTCTCCGAGCATCCCTTCGTCCGCTCGGCCGACCAGGGCCCTCGCGGCATCCTCGAATGCCACATGAAAGGTGCCGAGGCGGAGCGTATGGGCGCGTTGGACCGGGCCGCGCAGATCGCCTTTGCCACGCAGCATCTGGAGAAAGTCCATCCCGGCTTCGGCGGCTTCGTCGAAGGCGGCACCTCCGTCGCCTGGGGCGCCGACCCCTGGGCCGGGGGGGCCTATGCCTGGTGGCGGCCGGGACAGCTCACCGCCTGGCAGCCGGAGCTGGCCAAGGCGGAGGGGCGGCTCCACTTCGCGGGAGAGCACACCACCTGGCTGGGCCGCACCATGGAAGGCGCCCTGGAGTCCGGCAACCGCGCCGCCCGCGAGGTCGACGAGGCGCCGCTCTAAGAGGCGGCGACGAGAAAGACCACCCCGGAGCTACACGCCTCTCCGGGGTGGTTCCACGGCGGACCTATCTAATCGTGGCCGTGGCCGTCGTGGTCCGAGTTGCTCTTGACGTCGGCAAAGTAGACATCGGAGAAGCCGTTCCGCTCGTCGGGCCACACCGTCAAGGTGCGGTCGCCGCCCGTCGCGACCCCGATGTAGTCGCCGAAGTTGGAGAGCAGGAAGCCGCCGAAGGTGTAGGCCGCCAGGCACCAGTTGCTGGTCTGCGAGGAGACCCGCACCCGCGGCCCGAAGCTGGCGCCGCCGTCCCGCGACTCCGTCCAGTAGGTGTCGACGAGCGAGCTCACCGGACCGATGCGGCGCCCCTGGCCGGTGGGGACGTTGCACTCGACGTCGGTGGGGTTGGGGGTCGCCTGCGTCTCCTGGCTCTCCAGGTAGACGACGTCGACGTCGCCGCCCGGCCGTACGGCGACCGTCGGCCAAAAGCGTTTGATGCCGGTGGGCGGGACCGGCGTACCGATGACGGCGGGCGCGCTCCAGGTCTGGCCCCTGTCGTCCGAGTAGGTGAGGTAGATCTGGGCGGAGACGAGCGACTGCGCCGTCACCGCGCCGGTGACCGGCTGGACGGCCTGGTAGATGGTCACGTAGATGCGCCCGCGGTGCTCGCCGGTGGTGGCCACGGCGATCCGCGGCTGATCGTTCATCCGGTTCTTGCCGTAGCCGACCGGCGGGTTGTCGCGGTTGGCGTTGAGGGTGGTGATGAAGCTGGGGGCATTGAAGGTCTGGCCGCCGTCCAGAGAGCGCGAGAAGGCGATCTTGGTGTTCGGCGAGTTGCTGCCGTCGGCGAAGAACTCCGGACCGTACTGCCAGACCGTGTAGACCTCCCCGTGAGGTCCGATCGCCACCGCCGGCGCGACCTGCTGCGGACCCGTGTCGCCGCACAGCGGATCGCTGGGATCGGTGATCTCGCTGGCGTCGGGGCTGACGATCACCGGCCCCTGCCAGGTGGCGCCGCCGTCATGGGTCCGCCACACCTCGATCTGTCCGAAGCCGAAGGCCGGCAGGTTGCAGAGATCGATGACGTTGCACAGCACGACGTAGGCGGCCCCGCTGCCGTCCTTGGCGGCGGCGATCGCCTCCCGGCTGTAGAAGTCTCCCGGGTTGGAGGAATTGATGATCTGGGCGTCGTCCCAGACGAAGGTGGCGTTGCCGAAGTGGCCGCGGTGGATGCTGACCCCGACGTCCGCGCCCGTCGTGTCGTCGCGCAGCCGGCTGGTGAAGAAGAAGATCTCGCGGCCGCCTTCGTCATCGCCCTCGTCGCCATGGCCATGGCCGTGGGAGTCCCGGAACGTCCCGCGGTCCACCCAGGGATGGCCCGCGCTCAGGGCGTGACCGATAGGGTACGGCGAGCCACCGTCGGTCCAGGTGAGACCGCCGTCGAGCGAGAACCCGAAGCCGGAGAGCCCCGGCGGATTCTGCGGCGGGCAGGCCACGTTGGACGGCGGACCGCAGAGGCCCTGGAAGTCCTCCCAGCCGGCCAGCAGCTGCTGGCCGTCGTCGCTGGCCGCGATCGTCGTCGTGTTGCGCCCCGGATCGTCGTTGGGAAGCTTCTGCTGGGGATCGTTGACCTGCACGTTGGTGCCGACCTGGACGCCTCCCCCGTCGCCGTGGTCATGATCGGCCAGGGCCGTGGACGCCACCAGCAGGGCGGCGAACCCCAGGGTGACGACGGACGACCGCTTTCTACCGTTGTTTTTTCGCACGCTCATGTTTCCTCCTGCCCCGGCGCTCGCCGCGGCCGACAGGTCGGCGCTTCGCGAGCCGACCTCGTGGTTCGAAGTACGCTCTCCGCTCACTCGGTCCGCAGCCCGACGACCGGCTCGAGCTTGGCGGCCCGCCGCGCCGGCAGGTAGTTGGCGGCCAGGGTGACGAGGAAGAGCACCAGGGCGGTGCCGCCGAGGATCAGGGGATCGGTGGCGCTGGTCTCGTAGAGCAGGCTGACCAGCAGCCGGCTGAGGACGAGGATGGTGATCAACCCCAACGCCAGGCCGATCCCCGCCAGCAGGGCTCCCCGCCCCACTTCCATGCGCAGGATGCGGCGGCGATCGGCGCCCAGCGACATGCGGATGGCGATCTCGCGCTTCCTCTGGGTCACGCTGTAGGCCACGACGCCGTAGATGCCGACCGCAGACAGGACCAAGGCGAGGACGGCGAAGAGGCTGATGAGGACGATCTGGAACCTCGACTTGTCGGTCTGGCGGGCGAGACGCTCCTCCAGGGTGGCGACGTCGTAGACCGGCAGGTCGGGCGCCACTGCCGTCATCTCGCGCCGCAGCCGGGGCGCCAGGGCGGCCGCCGACACGCCCGCCTTCGGGCGCACCAGGAAGTTGAAGGTCAGCGGCAGGCGCAGCGGGAACTGGAGGAGCGAGAAGTAGAGGTCGGGCGCCGGACGGGCGAGGCCCTGGATCCCCTCGTCCTTGACGTTCGCGACCACGCCGACGACCGTCAACCAGGGCTGATCCGCCTGGTTGCGGGCGCCGCGCTTGAGGCGCTTGCCCAGCGGGTTCTGGCCCGGCCACTGCTTGTCGGCCATCGCCTTGCTGACGATGACGGCGTAGGACTGCTTGTCCTCCTGGTTGAACGAGCGGCCCTGCAGCATGGGGATGCCGAGCATCTCGAAGTAGCCCGGCGTGATCGAGTGCATCATCGCCGGATAGGTGCCGTCCGGCGAGTCGCTGGCGTGGTCCTCGAAGGTGGCGTAGGCGCCCGCCCACGGGTCGGTGGGAATGGTGGGATCGGACATCGCCAGCTGCCCAACCCCCGGCACCGCCGAGATCCGGTCCAGGTACTCGCGGACGAAGCGCAGCACCGGCGCGTCGTCCCTGTACTTCGGTCCCCGGATGTCGATGCGGAAGGTGAGGATGTTGCGGGGGCGGAATCCCAGGTCCTGGCCGATCAGCCGCTCGAAGCCCTTGGCCATCAGGCCGGCGCCGACCGAGAGGATCATGGCGAGGGCCACCTGGGCGACCACCACCACGCTCTGGAAGCGATGGCGCCCGAGCCCCTTGAGCGGCTGCTTGCCCTGCCGGGTCAGGCTGTGGGTGAGGTCGGACTGGAAGGTGACCCATACCGGTACCAGGCCGAAGGTGGCGCCGCAGAGCACGGCCACGCCGACGATCGCCGCCACCACCTGCGGCGCCGCCGAGACGTGGATGAAGCTCTGGAAGTGGACGCCGCTGGCGGTCATCAGCGCGCGGGTGGCCCACTGGGCGAGGACGAGGCCCAAGGCGGCGCCGATGAGCGCCAGCAGCACGCTCTCCGTCAGCAGCTGGCGCATGAGGCGCCGGCGGTCGGCCCCCAGGGCCATGCGGATGGCGTGCGGGCGCTGCTCGGCGAGCGCCCGGGCGAGGAGCAAATTGGCGACGTTGATGCACGCCAGGAGCAGGATCATGCAGGCGCCCAAGGTGAGGATCAGCAGGCCGTAGCGCAGCTTGCCGAACCAGTAGTCCTTGAGCCGGGTGACCGTGATCCCCATGCCCTTGTCCATGTCGGGGTACTCTCTCGCCAGGGCGGCGGTCAGGCGATTCATCTCGTCTTGGGCCTGCGCCACCGAGATTCCCGGCTTGAGGCGCGCCGCCGCCGCCAGCCAGCGCAGGCGGCGGACTTTCAAGTACTCGGGGATGGGCGGCAGCCGCGAGGGGACCCAGAGGTCGGCGTTGTCGGTGAGGCCGCGGAAGCCCTTGGGACCCACCCCCAGGATGCGGTAGCGCTTGCCATTCAGGTCCAGCTCGCGCCCCACCACCCCCGGATCGCCGCCGAAGCGCCGCTGCCAGAAGTCGTAGCCGAGGACGATGACGTAGTTCGCGAACGGCTTCTCGTCCTCCTCGCGGGTGAAGAACCGGCCCACTGCCGGCTTGGCCCCCACCAGGGGGAAGTAACCGTAGGAGACGATCTCGCCGTTCAGCCTCTCCGGGTTGTCGCCGCCCTCGAGGTTGAACGCGAGGTCGCCGCCGGGGTTGAACACCGACATCTCCTTGAACACCTTGTTGTCCCGCTGCCAGTCGTCGAAGTCCATCTGCGACAGCGGCCAGTCCTGCACCTGACCTTTCTCTTCGAACGTGCCGGTGAGAACGACGATGCGGGACGGATCGCGGTAGGGGAGCTGCTGCAGCAGCACGGCGTTGACGACCGAGAACATGGCGCTGGTGGCACCGATGCCCAGGGTGAGGGTGAGGATGGCCGCTGTAGCGAAGCCCGGGTTCCGGCCCAGTTGGCGCAGGCCGTGCCGTAGATCTCGCCAGAAGGTTTCCATTTAGGTGCTCTCCATGGTTTGGGCGCTCTCCGTGAGCTCCGGCGCTGCCCGCTCGGTAAGGCTCGCGGCCTCCTCGTCGCTGAGCTCTTGGATCTCGGCGACGAGGGCGTGCTCGAGGACGGTGGCGAGTTGGGCGATGGTGGGGGCCTCGAAGAGGAGGCGCAGCGGCAGCTCGATCTGGAAGGTGTCCTCGATG